>NZ_RAWR01000230.1:0-16847 GCF_003986945.1 Corallococcus sp. AB018
CAGATGTGTATAAGGGACAGGGGTGGGGTGGGCGGCGTCGTTGCCCGACAGCGCGCTGGCGGACCGGAACCTCTACCTGCCGGTGTCCTCCTACTACGAGCACACGGCGCAGCTGGGATTCGGCTACCGCAACCACCTGCCGGGCAAGGCCCACTGGGGCTTCCAGGTGACGGGCGGCCCCACCTTCTACGGCGCCCACTTCACCACCCAGCCCCCGGACCGCCGCGTCGCGGGCACCGTCCAGGGCCGCGTCCAGATTGGCTACCAGCTGCCGCGCGACGTGGGCGTGGGCCTGGCCCTGAGCTACGCGGAGCCCTTCGGCCTGAAGAACCGCAGCTTCGCGCGTGACTTCGTGGGTGGCGTTAACATCGGATTTTTCGCGGATTGGCGGTAGGGGCGCGGTACACTCCATGAGCGAGAGTGGCCCCGCCTGCCGGTGCGGGTAGGGCGCCGCTTCCACGTCCATGGCCGAGCTGCTCAGTGCCCACGTCGCGCGCTACCTGCGCAACCGCGAGGAGTTCGAACGGGGACTCCCGGCGGGTCTCCTCCTCTTCACGCCTCCCCTGGGCGCGGTGCCTCCTTCCGACCTGGAGGAGTACCCGGTGCGGACGGTGACCAACGCCGGTCCGCCGACGCTCGGTCAGGATGAACCCATCGTCTTCCCGCTGCTCAAGTCCCAGGGCAACGCCTTCGGCCGGGGCATCACCGTGGGGCGCACCAGCAACAACGACGTCGTCCTGGATGACGGCAGTGTGTCCCGGTTTCACGCGTGGTTTTCCCGGGACGCGGGGGATGCCGGTTTTCGGCTGACGGATGCGGGCTCGAAGAACGGCTCGTACGTGGTCGGGAGCCGGCTGTTGGCTCGCAAACCCAGGGCGTTGGAGGACGGGATGCGGCTGCGCTTCGGCCAGGTGGAGGTCAGCTTCTACACGGCCGGAGGCTTCGCGCGCCTGCTGTCGGTGCGGCTACAATCCTGAAGTCTTGCCACGTCTTCGGCGGCCTGCATAACGTGCGGAGTCACCCTCTAGGCACGGATGGGAGCGTTCGCGGTGGCCTTGACCACAGAAGCCTTCGGGCTGACCGATGTCGGCCGGAAACGGCAACACAACGAAGACGCGATGATGGTGGACGCGTCGCTCGGCCTGTTCATGGTCGCCGATGGCATGGGCGGACACGCCGCGGGTGAAGTCGCCAGCGCGCGGGCCACGGAGGTCGTCAAGCAGCACATCGCGGCCAACCGGCACCTGCTCAAGGACCTGGCGCAGAACCCCACGGCGGACAGCCGCTCCGCCGCGGCCGCGCTCGTGGAGGTGGCGGTGCAGCGCGCGTGCGCGGACATCTACCGCACGGCGATGACGGACGCCTCCAAGCGAGGCATGGGCACCACGTTCGTGTGCCTGGCCGTGGGCGGCAACAAGGGCGTCATCGGCCACGTGGGCGACAGCCGCGTGTACCTGGTGCGTCACGGGCAGTGTCACCGGCTCACCGAGGACCACACGCTCGTCGCCGCGCAGCTCAAGGCCGGCACCATCACCAAGGAGCAGGCCGCCACCTCGCAGTACCGCAACGTCATCACCCGCGCGGTGGGCATCCAGGAGTCCGTCCAGGTCGACACGCTCATCGTGGACCTGATGCCCGGCGACGTGTTCCTCCTCTGTTCGGACGGCCTGCACGGCTACGTCGAGGATGAGGAGATTCTGCCGCTGGTCGCGGGGCTGCAGCCCGGGGACCTGCCGCGCAAGTTCGTGGAGATCGCCAACGAGCGCGGCGGCAAGGACAACATCACCGCCGTGGTGGTGAAGGTGGCCGGCGACAGCGCGGCGCTCGCCAGCGAGGAGACGAGCGAGGCGCAGTCGCGCATGGAGGCGCTGCGGAAGATCCCGCTCTTCCGCCACCTCACGTACAAGGAGCAGACGGCGGTGTTGTCCATCGCCACCACGCGCACCTACCCGGCGGGTCGGGAGATTGTCGTGGAGGGGCAGCCGGGCGAGGAGCTCTTCGTCGTCATCCGGGGCCGGGTGGCCATCGAGAAGAACGGCGTGGAGATCGCGGAGCTGCGCTCGGGCGGGCACTTCGGCGAGATGGGCCTCATCGACAACGCGCCCCGCTCCGCCACCGTGCGCGCCACGGAGCCCACGCGGACCATGGTCATCGCCCGCTCTGACTTGATGGGGCTGATGAAGCGCGAGGCCATCCTGGCGGTGAAGATGCTCTGGAGCTTCGTGCAGGTGCTGAGCGACCGGCTGCGCGCCACCAACTCGGAGTTGAGCGAGGCCCGGCAGGAGCTGGCGGTGGCGCAGGCCATCCAGCCGTTCGCGGAGGACTGAGCGGGAACTCCACCGACCCCCGGGGCGTCTTCAAGAGGACGCTCTGGAATTTCCCGGGGGAAACCGTCGTTGGGGGGCCGGCCTGGGAGTAAGGTCCCGGCCGCGTACACATGCGCAAATGGGTCTTCATCGCGGTGGCTGCCGTGCTGGCGCTCGCCGCCATCGTGCTGGGGCCCCGGTGGGGTACTCCGGCCGCGCGCCCCGTCTCGCCCGTCTCCGCCAGTTCCATCCGCCAGGGGATGCCCGCCTTCAACGCGGTGGCGGTGTCGTCTGGTTCGCAGGAGGGGCTGACGCTCACCGGGCGAGTGCTGGACGGCAACGGCCGGCCTGTGGCGGACGCGGAGGTGTCGCTCGCGGCTTCGGCGGAGCGGACGCTGGCGGACGTGCGCTGCGACGAGTGCGGACTGGCGCTGCTGGCCTGCACCGCGCACGAGACGGCGCTGCACACGCGGGCCTTCTTCGAACAGCAGCAGGGCTTCCTCACGGCGCGCGCCACGGTGCGGACGGACGCGGAGGGGAAGTTCCGCTTCGAGCACCTGGCGGGCGTGTCCTTCACGGTGTGGGCGCGCTCGGCGGGACTGGGCGTGGCGCTCAAGGACCGCGCCGCGCCGGGGGAGGCGGTGGAGCTGTACCTGCCGCCCTTGCGGAGCATCACCGGCACGGTGGTGGATGACTCCGGCCATGCGAGGCCCGGGGCGCGCGTGCGCGCGGTGTCGCGCAAGGTGCCGTTGCCCTTCGAGGCCGTGGCGGGCGCGGGCGGGGCCTTCACGTTGTCGGGCCTGGGCGAGGGCCCCTTCTACGTGCTCGCGGACGCGGAGGGATTCCAGCCCGCGGTGGCGCAGCACGTGGAGGCGGACTCGCAGCCTCTGCGCCTGAAGCTGACGCCTTCGCGCACGCTGGAGGTGCGCGTGCTGCGCGAAGGGGCGCCCGCGGCGGCGACGGTGCGCTTGCGTGGCGACCACCTGACGCGCGAGGAGCACACGGAGGCGCAGGGCGGGCCGGTGCGCTTCAACGGCCTGTACCCGGATGAGGTGGTGGTGACGGCGGAGGCGCCGGGCTTCGGCTCCGCGCCCCAGACGCTCACGCTGTCGCAGCGGGTGACGCAGGTGACGCTGGTGCTGGAGGCCGCGGGCCGGTTGCTCGTCACGATTGTCGACGAGGAGGGCCAGCCGGTGCCCAACCCGCAGCTGCTGCTGCGCACGGTGGCGGGCGACCTCATCCGCCGCGACGCGGTGCCCACCGGCGCGTTGGCGGAGCTGGGGCCGTTGGCGCCGGGCGAGTACGTGCTGGAGGGGCAGGCGGAGGGCTTCACCGCGGCGCAGCTGCCCGCGCGCGTGGCACCGGGCGAGACGCCGCTGGAGCTGGAGCTGGCGAAGGCCACGGTCATCAGCGGGCAGGTCATCGACGAGTACGGCCGGCCCGCGGCGGGCGTGTCCGTGCTGGTGCAGCCCACGGGCGGAGTGGTGAACGCGGGCGAGGACGGCCACTTCACGGCGCAGGTGCCCATGCCGGGGCTCTACACGCTGCACGCGCACCACTCCGAGTGGGGCGGCGGCAGCGTGCAGGCGTCGGCGCCCGCGACGGACGTGACGCTGTCGCTGGAGGCGAAGGCGGGCGCGGACGTGACGGTGACGAGCGGCGGCCGGCGGGTCGAGGGCGCGGACGTGACGATGTGGGCGGATCCGGAGAACATCTTCCGCAGCGACCGCCCCTCCGGGCCGGACGGCGTGGTGCCCATGCGGGGCCTGCCGCCGGGCACGTACCAACTGGTGGCGTCGCATCCGGAGTACCTGCCGTCGAGCCCCAAGTCGGTGACGGTGCAGGACGGTGGGAAGCAGCAGGTGACGGTGGAGCTGGAGGCGGGCGCGCAGCTGACGGGCGACGTGGTGGACGAGGATGGCCAGCCGGTGGTGGGCGCGGCGATGAGCGTGGCGCCGCGCGTGGCGGAGCCGACGCAGTCGGATTCAAGCGGCCACTTCGAGTTCCGCGCGCTGCGGCCGGACCGCACCTACGTGGTGGAGGCGCGCCACGCGAGCTACGAGCCGATGGAGCGGCCGCAGGGCAAGCCGGGCGGGCCGCCGGTGCAGGTGAAGATGCGCCGGCGCACGACGTTTCGGGGCCGCGTGGTGGATGACTCGGGCCAGCCGGTGCGCCGCTTCCGGATGGACGAACACGACGTGAACAGCCCGGATGGCCGCTTCGAACTGCCGCTGTCCACGGCGGGGGACCGGCTCATCGTGGCGGTGGATGCGGCGGGGTACGAGCCGCAGGTGGTGGACCGCCCCGCGACGCCGCAGGACATGGGCGACATCGTGCTGGTGAAGGCGCCGTCAGTGTCCGGGCGGGTGCGGGATGCGTCGGGTGGTGCGGTGCCGGACGCGGTGGTGACGTGCGACGTGTGCGACGGGTCGGTGCTGTCCGGGCCGGATGGCAACTTCACGTTGGCGAGCCCGCCCTTCGTGCCGCGCTTCACGCTGTCCGCGCGCAAGGGCAAGGTGAGCGGCACGCAGGAGGTGCCGCGAGGCAGCACTGCGCCGGTGGAGTTGACCCTCAAGCCCGCGACGCACCTGAAGGGCCGGGTGTACCTGGCGGACGGGAAGCCCGCGGCGGGCGCGCAGGTGGAGGGGCTCAACGCGGACCGCAGCGAGTCGGTGTCGCTCATCACCGGCGCGGATGGCAGCTACAGCGCGGACCTGTCGCCGGGCAACTACCGCTTCGTGGTGGGCGGGCGTGGTGCGGGCCAGCCGGCGGTGGTGGTGCAGGTGGCGGGCGCGGACATGACATTGGACCTGGGCCCGGTGCCGGGGACGGGCTCCGTGACGGTGTTGATCCAGCCGGAGCGGGGCAAGGCGCTGTGGGTGGTACCGGGGGAGGTGGGCTCGGTGGGCAATCCGCCCACGGAGCTGTTGCGCTCGAGCTTCGCGCAGCTGGTGTACCAGCCCATGTCGGAGCGGGTGGTGGTGCAGGGGCTGCGGCCGGGCAGGTACACGCTGGTGTGGGGCTACTTCCACGCGGAGATGCCCGGGTCGGGCCCGGTGGTGCGCTCGGTGGACGTTCCCACCCAAGGCGAGGTGTCCCTGCGGTAGTCGTGTTGCGACCGGGCTGGCTGGCGCGTAATGAAGCCGCATGGACGCATCCGCATTGAAGGGTCGCCGGATCATCGTCGGCGTGGGTGGCGGTATCGCGGCGTACAAGGCCTGCGAGCTGGTGCGTGAATTGGGCCGCGCAGGAGCGGACGTGCGGGTGGCCATGACAGAGGCCGCACGCCAGTTCGTCACCCCGCTGACCTTCCAGGCGCTCGTGGGGCACCCGCCGCTCACGGACTACTTCGACCCGGCGCAGGAGGGGAACTTCGGCCACCTGGACCTGGCCCGCTGGGGCGAGCTCTACGTGGTGGCGCCCGCGACGGCGGACCTGATCGCGAAGATTCGCGCGGGCTTCGGCGGGGACGCGGTGACGACGTCGCTGCTGGCGTTCAAGGGGCCGGTGGTGCTGGCACCCGCGATGAACGTGGCCATGTGGGAGAACACCCGGACGCAGGAGAACGTGGAGTCACTGCTGAAGGAAGCGCGCTTCAGCACGGTGGGGCCGGGCGCGGGGATGCTGGCGTGTGGAGACGTGGGCGCGGGGCGGTTGGCGGACGTGGGCGCCATCGTGTCCGCGGTGGCGGCGCGGCTGGGAGGCGGTCCGCTCACGGGCAAGACGGTGCTGGTGACGGCGGGCCCCACGCGCGAGTACCTGGATCCGGTGCGGTTCATCTCCAATCCGTCCACGGGGAAGATGGGCATGGCGCTGGCGCACGAGGCGCGAGCGTTGGGCGCGAAGGTGACGGTGGTGTTGGGCCCGGTGGGCGCGGTGGACCGCACGGGCCTGGAGGTGGTGGACGTGGTGAGTGCGGAGGACATGGCGCGCGAGGTGCTATCGCGCGTGGAGTCCGCGGACGCGTTCATCGCCACGGCGGCGGTGAGCGACTGGAGGCCGGAGACGCGCGCGCCGCAGAAGGTGAAGAAGGGCGAGGGCCCGGAGAACCTGAAGCTGGTGCGCACGCCGGATGTGCTGCTGGAGGCGTCTCGGAAGGTGGCGGGGAAGGCGAAGCGGCCGGTGCTGGTGGGCTTCGCGGCGGAGACGGAGCGGGTGGTGGAGCACGCGCGCGAGAAGCTGGAGCGCAAGGGGCTGGACGCCATCGTCGCCAACGACGTCACCGCGGAGGGCGCGGGGTTCGGGACGGATACGAACCGGGTGACGGTGATTTCGCGCAGTGGCCCGGACCGGTTGCTGGAGGGCAGCAAGCGCGCGGTGGCGGGGGAGATCCTGTCGCTGTTGCTCGTGTCACCGCGCGGCTGAGCGCTTCGGCGTCATCAGCCGCAGCATGAGGCGCGCGAAGGCGTTGGGCGGCTGGATGCGGGTGTTCTGGAAGGCAGTGAAGAACCAGACGCCTTCACGCTTCACGGCGACCATGGTCTGGATGGAGCGGCGTCCCTTGGGCGCCTTGCGCTGCCAGCGCAGCTTGATGACGCCTTCGGTGTGGATGAGCGCCACGTCCGGGGCGAGGAAGCGCACGGACTTCACTTCTCCGTCGAGCGTGGAGCCCCGGAGGACACCGTCGAAGAGAGCCTGGTGGGCTTCGGCGTTGGCCTGTCGTCCCTGGATGTGGCTGCCATCGAAGGCGACGTAGTCCACGTCCTCCGTGAAGCATGCGGCGTAGGCCTGGGCATCGCCCTGGTTCCAGCACTCGTAGAGCCGCTGCATGCGCTCCCGGATGGCAGCGGCTTCGGTGGGGGATGGCATGGAATCTCGCTTTCTGCGCCCATGACTACGGCCTCTGGGGCTCTCTCCACCAGTGATGGTCCATGATGGTTAGAATCACGGCTGTGAATCTCTCGGCCATCGATCTCAACCTGTTCCTCGTGCTGCACGCGGTGCTGGAGTCCGGCAGCGCGACCGGTGCGGCGCGGGAGCTTCACGTTACGCAGTCAGCGGTGAGCAATGCGCTGGCCCGGCTGCGTGATGTGTTGGGCGACCCGCTGGTCGTGCGCAGCGGGCGGGGGCTGGTGCCGACGCCACGATGCGAGGAGTTGAGGCCGTTCATCGCGTCCGCGGTGGGTCAGCTTCAGCTGGCGTTGGAAGGAGGCCAGGGCTTCAATCCGGAGACGTGCACGCGAACCTTCACGGTGGCGGGCGCGGACCACCACGGGGTCTCCGATGTGCCGAAGCTAGCGGCGCTGTTCGCGAAGCGTCTTCCTGCCGCGCTCCTGCGCGTTGTGAGCATCGATTACCTCGTGGAGCGGGATGGCCTCACCACGGGAGCGGTGGACGTGGCTCTGGGGCCACCCGAGGCCACGGGGCCTGGGGGCCACGCAGAACCGCTGTACACGGATGACGCCGTGCTGCTCGTGCGGCGCGACCATCCGCGCATCCGGGGCAAGACGCTGACGAAGGCGCTCTACAACACGTCGAAACACATCGACCTGCACCTCGCGGAAGGCCGTCCGGGCATCGGGCACCAGCAGCACGCGCGCATCCTCAAGGAGCACGGGCTCACGCGGGAGGTAGGGCTCGCTGTCCCGCACTTCTTCGCGGCGGCGATGGCGGCGGCCCGCTCCGACTTGATCGCGGGAGTGCCCCGCCGCGTCGCCAAGGCCTTCTGCGACATGCTGCCCCTACGCATGGTGGAGATGCCGTTCCCCTCACCTCGCATGACCAAGTGCCTCATCTGGCACACCCGGACGGATGCGGACCCGGGTGCGCGCTACTTCCGCTCGCTTGTTATCGAGGCGTTACACGAGCCTCTAGGAGCGGAAACACAGCAAAACACGTAGACTAACGACGAACCGCCCCTCAGCCAAACAAGCCAAGCTGTTTTGATGCCCCGGCAGTTTGTCGTGACTCTGCGAGATCGGGGATATGAGCAGGTGCCCCCCGACGGATTTCCTCAATCGCTTCCTTTGCGTGGTTGCAAAAGGGATGTGCAGGCTTGAGGTTTTCCGTAGAGGTCGAGCGGACTTTGGAAAATGGTTCGAGATAGTGGTCGTACTGCTTCGCTCTCGCAAGATCCAAGACCCCGCCGCAAATGTGGCAGCGCACGCAGTTGCTGAGGATGTTTTCAATGTTGACTTGGTTTTTCTGCGAGCGAGACGCAGTTCGCCCCGCGAGATTGCGTGTTCCCATCGGCTCGAATCCAACCTTGTCTGCTACGAGATTATGCAGGTTGGCAGGGGTGGATCCAATGTTGTCAACCAGAAGGCGGACGAGCGTGTCGATGACGCTTGCGATATCCTTGGTGCTTTTGAATCCCGCTCCCTTTTTTGACGCGATGCCGGTCATCTGGGCTTTGTAATCAACCAGGATTGACTCGAAGTTTCCGCGAATGGCGCTGAAGGCAATCTTCTTCTTGCGAACCGCCTCGTCATTTCCAGTGAAAAGCCAGTAGAGTATGGCGTAAAATAGATTTCGAGAGTATATGCCCTGGTGGTTGTATGTATATACCAAGGGGACGATGGACATTGTTTTGGGGTTTGCGTTCGAGCCGACCAGTTGGCTCAGGCGATCGAGCACGATTTCAAATATGCCATCGGCTTTAGTTATGACGGATTGCGAATCGGCTCCTGAGAGACGTGAGAGGCAGTCGCGCCTTTCTGTGTCGCTGTCTAGGAATAGTCCTTCGCTCAGGAGTCCAACCAGGTCAACTACTTGCTCGTAGCGGTATCCAGGGCGAGTGACGATGAGTGGCTGATTTAGGTTTTCGATTCGCTCCTCAAATGGAGGGCGAAATAATATCTCGTGGATTGCGTTGGCGTATTGTGAGAACGTCTGGATCTTGGTGTCGAGTTGTGGTGTCAGGCCTTTGTTTGGCCAGAAATGGCCTGTTTTCCCTGCGTTGATTATGCTTGAGACGACGCGGGCGAATGGTCCATTGCGATACGTGTGGAGCATCAGTTCGAACTGGGAGATTCGAGCGCCACCTGTGTTTATGTTGATAAACGACCGCTGAGCTTCTTCGTATGAACCTTCGACCCATTGGGTGGAAAGGGTTCTTCCCGTGAGAATCTCGTTGTAGGTCTTGAATTGTTGGCTTTCGCGTTCTGTGATCGGACGTCTGCTTGAGTCGACGGGCTTACGCCCCGCTTGAGGCATCAGTGGGGCCGTCGCTTGATTGTATGCGCTGGCGAGTTCTTTGTATGAGCCGACTCGTTCAGAAACCAATGCGCGAACCTCATTGGCTGCTTCCTCGATTTCTTCCCGATCCGCTTCATTGTAGTACTCTATGGATTTGTCGCCCCAGTCGTCCTGCATCCAGGCGCGGACTACACTGAGTCGATGTGCTCCATCGATAATGTAAACACGCCCGGCTTCGAAGTTGCGCCAAGCAATAATGCCAGGGATCAGGTCGCCACGAGCTACGGATTCAATGAAGATTGCGCACTGCTCGGGTGTCCAGTAGTTTGTTTCTCTTTGGAAGTCAGGCTTCCTGAGTTTGTAAAACCACTCTTCGCCCATGTCACGCAGACGGAAGTCCGCGATCTGGAACTTGCGCTCGCTAGCTGCGTTCTCAACCGCTCGCTGGTCAACATACTGCAGTGCGTCGCGCTCGATCAGATGGTCCAGATACACCGTTGCCATGACGCCCCCTGGTGGTCGTTTACGGTATAGGCCAGTAGTTCCTATGACGCCATAACTTGAACCGCACCCAACGGCGGAAGTGGGATGCAATGGCCTTCCCTCTCCTCGCATGACCAAGTGCCTCATCTGGTACACTCGGACGGATGCGGACCCGGGTGCGCGCTATTTCCGCTCGCTCGTCGTCGAAGCTCTCAGGGAATGACCTTGCGGCGGCGGTAGTCCTCGAAGACTTCGCGGAACATGACCTCGGTCTCGATGTGCTCCTGGAACCCGAACCGCCGCGCCTTGGATGTATCCGCGAGGAAATCGAAGTTCGTCGAGAACACCCCGTGGGCATGACGCCAGGGGTTGATGTCCGTGTAGGGAGTGGGAGCGAGCCCGTGCTTCGCCACCATCCTGTCCCAGAGCGGGGCCTTGTCCGCCATCACCTCGACCAGTGACATGGGCAGGGGAGGGGCCACCTCCAGGTCGAACATGCGGGCGATCTTCGGCCACATCTCGCTCCACCGGAACTGGTCGCCATTGTTGATGTTGAAGGCCTGTTTGGCGGCCTTCGGGCTTGTCGCCGCCCACAGCATGGCGTGCGCCAGCAGCCTCGCGTCCGTGACATCCATGAGGATGTCGTACGCGGACGGCGGCCCGGGGAAGCGCAGCGGAAGGCCCAGTTCCTTCGACATGGACGCGTATACCGAGATGGCCAGGCCCGCGTTCATCGGCGTGCCCATCGCGTAGCCCACCACGACGGATGGGCGGAGCGCGGACCACGTCCACGCCTTGCCCTGCTGCCGTTGCTCCAGGAAGTCCTGCTGCTCCACATTGAACTCGGGAGGCATGTGGTGAGCATCCGTCTCCCGGGCAGGCGTCTTGAACGGTCCCAGGTGCGCGCCGTAGACCTTGTAGCCCTGCATCAGGTTGATGTGCTGGAGGTTCCTGGCGACAGGCTCCACCGCGTTCACCACGTTGACGAGCATGGCGACGTTCGGCGCCACCAGCTCCGCGGGCGTGGGCCGGTCCTGGTAGGCGGCGTAGAAGATGTGCGTCACCTGCGTCAGTCCGCTCAGCTTCTCGCGGCTGTCGGCCGCGTCGAGCAGGTCCACGGAGATGAAGCGCACACCCGCACGTCCTTCGCCTCCGCGCCGCGACAGGCCGATGACCTCCCAGCCGCCGAGCGACTCCAGATGTTCGATGAGGTTGAGGCCAGCGATTCCGTTGGCCCCGACGACCAGGGCCACGTTCTTGGGGGAAGACATGGGGTTCTCCATGCGGCCCCACGTGGATCCGTTTCCGGGCCGCACGGGTCTAGTATTCGCGTGCCCTGTCCCGAGGTAGAGCCGTCCCAGGCACAAGGCTTGTGAGTTCAATTCAATGGCGCGTCTGGAAATCAATCGCTCTGGGGAGATGGAGGTCTTCGTCCGGGTCGTGGAGCAGGAGGGGTTCTCCACGGCGGCGCGGACGCTGCGGATGACGCCGTCGGCGGTCAGCAAGCTCGTCGCGCGGCTGGAAGCCCGCCTGGGTGCGCGGCTCATCCACCGCAACACCCGGGGCTTCCAGCTGACCTCCGAGGGCTGTGTTTTCTACGAGCGAAGCGTGCAGGTGCTCGCGGAACTGGACGAGGCCGAGCGCGGCGTCACGTCGCATGACGCGCCCTCGGGCCGGGTGCGCGTGAACACCAACGTGCCCTACGGCACGCACGTCCTCCTACCGCAGGTGCCAGTGTTCCAGGCCCGCTACCCGGGCATCCGCCTGGACATCGGGCTCACGGACCACGTGGTGGACCTGCTGGAGGATCGCGCGGACGTGGCCATCCGCGCGGGACCACTCAAGTCCTCGAACCTTGTCGCGCGCAGGCTGGGAGAAACGTGCAAGATCATCGTGGGTTCACCGGCCTACCTGAAGCGCGTGGGTACGCCGAAGTCTGCCGCGGACCTGGAGCGGCATACTCGCATGGGCGCCAGTCACACGCCCGCGCTGGAGCAGTGGCCCGTCATGGAGCGTGGCTCCGTGGTGAACGTCCCCGTCTCCGGAACCCTGTTCGCGAGCGACGGCGAAGCGCTGCGGCACCTGGCGCTCGCGGGGGCGGGGCTCGCGCGGATCGCCGCCTTCCAGGTGCGTGAGGACATCAAGGCCGGGCGGTTGGTTGCGGTGCTTGAGGATCGCAACCCGGGAGACACCGTCGTCTTCCACGCGGTGTTCCTGGAACCCACGAAGCACCTTCCGGCGCGCATCCGGGCGTTCTTGGACTACTTCGCCGAAGTGGGCATGGGCTGACTGCTCACTCCTATCCTTCCAGAGGCTCAGTGCTCAGCCAGAACGAGCGGTTGCCGCTGCGCAGGGCCTTCTCCAGAAATTCCTCGAAGGATCCCGCGATGCGCGGAGCTTCATCCGGATACGTCTCGTGGAAGGCATCGAGTAGTGGGTAGCAGCCGGTCACTGGCGTGGCCACGTCCAGGATGACGAAGTTGGTGTCCTGCATGTCCACCAACGTGAAGTGCGACGGCGAGCCATCCACGTCCTCTTCGCTGCCCCTGATGGCGACGCTGGCTCGCTCGATTCGCTCAAGCGGGAGGATGCGGTAGTTCATGTCGGGCGGAGCTTCGAACAGCGCGGCCCCGTTGCAGTGCAGGTAGAAGGTGCGAAGGTTCTCATCCAGCTTCCATCCAACACGTACTTCGAAGGCGGCAATCTGTGCGGGCGTTGCCGGTGGGTTGGGGAAGTGGTTGGCGGAGACTTCAGTCAGCAACTGCTTCATTGCCATGGTGGCACTCAATCCACGTAGGGGTATTCAGGACCAGGAGTCAGCCACTTGCCGCCCGGTGCGTAGCAGGCAGGGTACTCGGCGTTGAACACCTTGTGGATGGCGTCGGGAACGGGAAGCACGTTGCCCGTGGCTGTCGGCGCTCCTCCGTGCGCCAGGTCAAAGATGTGATGGCCAGTCCAGAGGGTTCCGCCCGTTGAGGGCCATGCACCGAATTCGGAACCCCATTCCTGCCGGAAGCGTTTGCGCGCGTTGTCCCACGTGTCTCTACGCCACTGCAGGTCCGCCACCTTCGGGTAGTCGCAGCAGCAGTGGGTGATGGCCATGCGCCCACCGGCCTCCGCAGGCATGAAGAGGTAACGTGCCTTCCAGTCCCCCTTGATGTCGGCCAGCCACATGCAACCCATGAGTGCATGCCCCTGCGCCGCGCACTTGGACTCGCAGCGCGAAAGGAACGCGGCGCTGCACTGCCAGGGTCCGTAATAGATAGTCGTGCGGAGCTGGCCTCCGTCCGGCGTGGTGACAACCGGGCCCACGTGCTTGGCGGAGGCGGGCCTCCCAATAGAGCCGACGGTGGCCGAGCCACATCCGAAGAGAGCAAGGACGATGGCCGCAAGAGCTGCATGCCGGATGGGCGGAATGGCTGTCACGGCAACGGGTGATAGCGCAGCGTGCGCGTGTCTACCAAACCGGCCGACACAGCGTTGCAAGGTGGCGGGCTACTTCCGTGAAGTGGGCACGGGCTGACCGAAGCCCAGTGCCGCGACCTGCCCCGGCGCTCCTTCCACTCCATGAATGAACGTGTGCTGCTCCACGTGCACCGCCTCATGGAAATCCGGCGCACCGTGCCCGCCATTCCAGTCCACGCGGTCCATGCGGATGACGCGTGACGAATAGGGCAGCAGCGTCGCCGGATCCGTCACCAGCTCCAGTTCCACGTGCGCGTACCTTCCCTTTGTCTCGTCCGTCTGTCCGACAGGTTCCCGCACGAGCTTCAGCTTCACGCACCTGGGCTCCGGCACTGACTCAGAGCAGGGCACTCCCGCGTCCAGCCGGACACGCTCCTCCGCGGGGACCTCTTCAGTCTTCTTGCGGCCGGTGCCCACGGACATCGTCGTCGCCACGACCTCCGTCCTCCCTGGACTGAGTCTCGACCCGTGCCAGATTCCGACCCACTCGTTCCACCGGTTGCGGGCCTCGCGCTCCAGACCGTTGCTGAGGGCCTTCGCCATCTGGGCCTTCTTCATGGGGCTGACCGGCAGCGCGTCCAGCAGGTCCTGACCGGGGCCGTCCTCCAGCGGATCAATCCCCTGGAAGTCTCCCTGCGCGTCGATGATGGACGCGGCCAGGGGCTCCACGAAGGCAGGGAAGGGGGCTTCGATGATCTCCACGTCCTGGAACACCAACCGCCGACGGCCCTCCCCATCCACGGCCCCCATCCGCATCGCGTACCGGCGCTGCGCCGTCTGTCGGCCGCTCCAGTCCGTCCGCACGTCCACCGTGTGCATCACCCGGATGGTGGACTGCTCCGGCCAGGCGTAGCGCAGCGTCACCAGGTCCTTCCCCTGCGCACCGCCGAGCGTGGCGCAGCCGAAGACTCCGGAGGACAGCGCTGCGATGAAGAGCCACGGGCGCGCGAAGGAAGCCATGTCCCGCCACGATAACAACGCCAGCCTGTCCGCGCGGCACGGCGTGACGCCCGGACCGCGCGGACCGGACACTCAGGCCGTAGCCACCGTCGCACCGCGCCGCAGGCCCGCGTACTCCAGCCCCGCGAACACCGCGACCGCCAGCGCTTGCGCCATGACGAACGCCACCCCCAGGCCCGTGGGCGTCGTCGGCCCGTGCGTCAGCAGCAGCACGCTGTCCACCACCCATGTCACGTTCATCGCGACCACGCACCACACCGGCCAGGCGGGCAGGGTGGCCCGCGACGCCAGGTACACCAGCAGCAGCGCGAAGGGGACCAGCCCCAGCCCCGCCGGGCGCAGGATGGCCGGATCCAGGCCCGTCAGCGCCCCGAGCGGCTCCGCGGCCAGCGCCCCCAACAGGCCCGTTGCCCCGCTGGCGACACCGTCCAGCAGCAGCACGCGGCGCAACAGGCTTCCCGACACGTTCGTCTTGCTCATGGCACACGTTCCCTTCAGTGGAATGGATGAAACGGTGCACAAGATGCGAGGCCGGACGCGCGGCGTCGATTACCTCCGAGGGAATGGATGCGATGACGTGCGCCCCCTATCTTCCCCTCCATGACGAGCCTTCAGCAGAGCCGCCCCGTGGGAGAACTGCTGCGCGGCTGGCGTCAGCGGCGCGGGCTGAGCCAGATGGACCTCGCGTTGCGCGCGGAGGTCTCCACCCGCCACGTGAGCTTCCTGGAGACCGGCCGCTCCCAGCCCAGCCGCGACATGCTGCTGCACCTGGCGGAGGAACTGGACGTGCCCCTGCGCGACCGCAACAGCCTGCTCGTCGCCGCGGGCTTCGCGCCCGTCTTCGCCGAACGCCCCCTGGACGACCCCGCCCTCAGCGCCACTCGCGAGGCCGTGGAGCTGGTGCTCGCGGGACATGAGCCGTACCCCGCGCTGGCGGTGGACCGGCATTGGACGCTCGTCACCGCGAACCGCGCAGTGGGCATCCTGATGGAGGGCCTGCCGCCGGAGCTCCTGGAGCCCCCCATCAACGTCCTGCGCCTGAGCCTGCACCCCCAGGGGCTGGCCTCCCGCATCGACAACCTGCGCCAGTGGCGCGACCACGTCCTCCACCGCCTGGCCCGGCAGGTGGACGTCTCCGGGGATGCCACGCTCGCGGCGCTGCTGGAGGAGTTGCGCGGCTACCCGGTGCCGGAGCCCGCACCGGACGCGAAGGCGCGCGACTTCGCGGGCGTGGTGGTGCCGCTGCGCATCCGCACGTCGCTGGGGACGCTGTCGTTCTTCGGCACCATCACCGTGTTCGGCACGCCCGTGGACATCACGCTCGCGGAGCTGGCCATCGAGTCGTTCTTCCCCGCGGACCCGGAGACGGCCGAGGCGCTGCGGCGGGCCGCCACGGAGCGGGCCCGCCAGGACACCTGAGCAGCCGCTACGGCTTCACGCGCACCGTGCGCAGCGCCGTGCCCCAGGACACGACCTGATCCAGCAGCGTGTTCACCTGCTTCTCCTTGGCCGGGTCCGGCTTGAAGACGGTGTAGTGCTCGAAGTCGGTAGAGAGGAACAGCTGCACCTGCGCGCGCACGGTGGCCATCTGCAGCTCCGCGGCGACCAGGCGCAGTTGCTCCACCGCGCGCACGCCGCCCGCGCTGCCGTAGCCCACGAAGCCGGCGGCCTTGTTGTTCCACTCCTTGTAGACGTAATCGAGCGCGTTCTTCAGCGCGCCGGAGGTGCCGTGGTTGTACTCGGGCGTGACGAACACGTACGCGTCGTAGCCCTCCACCGCCGCGCTCCACTTCTGCGTGTGGGCTTGCGTGTACTTGCCTGCGGACGGCGGAGTGGGCTCGTCCAGCAGGGGCAGGTTGAAGTCCTGGATGTCGACGATCTCGTACGTGGCGTCGCTGCGCTTCTTCGCGATGTCGTGGACCCAGGCCGCGACCTTGTCCGCCTTGCGTCCGGGCCGCGTGCTTCCAACGACGATGGCCACCTTGATCATGTGCGAGGAACTCCTGGGAAAAGGGCGTGGAACCAGCGACCGACATCTTCCCCAGGTCCGCCCGGTGGCCAAGGGCGTTACGCCGGGGGTGTGTCCTGATTCGACCAGAGCCCGGGGTCTCCGCCCGGAAGGTGGCGCAAGCCCCGACCCTGGGCTAAGCGTACAGGCAACTTCCCCGGCTGCTTCCTTGCACCGGGACGGTCCCTCCGATACCGATCCACCACCGTGAACGACGACACGCCTGATTCCATGCAGGAGCTGGCCGACGTGCTCCAGGACGTGCGCCGCCACCTGCTCTGGCAGGAGGAGACCGCGGGCCGCTCGATCCTCGTCGACGCGAAGGTCGCCGCCGAGCTCCAGCAGCAGCGCGCCGCCGCCTCGTCCGTGCGCACGATGATCGCCCGGACCAAGGCCCCCGAGCCGGCCGCCGCACCCACGCCTCCCCGGCCCCCGGCGGAGTCCCCGTCGCGCGACACGCTGCACGCCGCGATGAAGCAGCCCCTGGG
>NZ_RAWR01000231.1:0-16809 GCF_003986945.1 Corallococcus sp. AB018
CATCCGCCGGCTGCTGACACGCAGCCGGCTTTTTTGCGTCTACTTCGTGCTGGAGGCCCCTGCCTCCCTTGAGGCTCAGTAGCCAGTCAGCCTTCACCCCTATTCCGCGCAGACCTCCTGTCGGACAAGTTTTGGAACCTCATGCCCGGGATGGGCCCCTGCCCCCTCCGAGCAGCGGAAACCTGTCCGACTGTCCGACAAGTTTTGGAACCCCACACCCAGGGAGGGTCTCCGTCCCGGCCGATGCGCGGAAATCTGTCCGACTGTCCGACAGGTTTGGCGGACCGCGTCGAGCAGGGGGCGGACTGCATGGGAGTCCGGGGCCCGGCGCGTCTCGCGCGCATGTCAGCCCCTGTGATTACGCTTTGACGAGGGGCCCTTCGGGCGCGGCGCCACCGGACACGGGCTCCTCCGTCTTACGCCTGCGCAGACCCCACGCGAGCCCGCCGCAACCCAGCGCCATCGCGGTCAGGAACGCCTCCGCCATGAACACCGGAGGCAGGCCGCGAGACAGCGCCGTGAACAGGTTCGCGTCCTGCGTCACCACGTCGCCCACCACCACCGCGCCGAACAGCACCGCTGCCGCGGCGCTCAACACGCTGCCCACCTGGCGCGACGACCCTCGCGGCACGAGCGCGATGACCACCGCGAGCGCCCACGCGCCCAGGAACAGGCCGAACTCCCAGTCGCCTCGCCGCTCCAGGGCCCACGGAAGCACTCGGTTCGCGGCGCAGTACACCGCCGTGCCGAACGCGAGCCCTGCGGACACACCCACCGTCAGCCGCTCCAGCACGCGATTGCCCCTATGCGTGCGCAGCGGATCCCGGCGCTCCAGCCAGATGAGATTGCCGGTGACGAGCACCGCGCACATCGCCAGCGCGAGCAGCGCGTAGATCGGCTTCATCAGCGCCTCCGCGAACCGGCCCGCGTGCAGGTCGAAGAGCAGCCGCTCGAAGGAGAAGTTCGGCGTGCGGGACTCCACGCTCGACCCGAACGTCTCTCCGCTCACGCTGTCCACGTGCGCGAAGTGGTCCGGCCCCAGCGGGGACAACTGGAAGTACACGCCCGCCCAGCCGCGCGCGTCGCCGTAGTCGTGAAGCTCCACGTATCGGGGCGTGCCCTCCGCGCCAGGCACCGACGCGCGCGCCCGGTCCACCACCGTGTCCAGCGACAGCATGGGCGCGTCCTTCCCCGCCGCCTCCCGCACGGGCACGCTGTAGCCGCGCAGCTTCGTCACCCGGTCCGCCTGTCCCCGGTACACCACGCTCCCGAAGCCCTGCGCCGCCAGCCCCGCCAGGCACAACACCGCCCCCGTCCACGCCAGCATCGCGGTGAACGGCAGCCCGAAGACGCCCAGCACCTTGTGCGCGTCCGACGCGGAGAAGCGCGGCTTCGCCGTGGGACGGAAGCGCCACCACTGCGCGCGCAGGTCCTTCAGGTGGATCCACAGACCGCTGACCAGCGCCACCAGCAGCGCCACTGACACCAGCCCCGTGAACTCCATCCCCCAGGGCACCCGGTAGAAGAAGTGCATCCAGTACAGCTCGCTCGCCAGCCGGCTGCGCTCCGGCAGCGCTGTGCCGGTGAGCGGGTCCAGCCACAGCACGCGCAGCCCCGTGGGCTCGAAGAGGTACGCGGTGATGAACCGCGTCTCCTCGTGCGTGAGCATTCCCACGTGAGCGCCGCGCGGCAGCGGCCCCTGCTCCCGCACCCGGTCGAGCATCAGGTCGAACGACGGCGGTGACTCCGAGGGCGGCGCGACGTGGAGCGCGGGCTCCTGCCACACCTCCAGCTCCTCGCGGAACATCGCGAAGACGCCACAGAAGAAGATGACGAACAGGAACAGGCTGGCGACGACGCCCGCCCACGCGTGCAGGTCGAACTGGATGCGGAACGTCCGGGGCGACAGCTTCATCGCGGCCCCCGCACGGCCAGCGCGACGGCCACCGGCACCACCACCGCCAGGCACACGCCCCACGCCACCCGGCCATTCCGCGCCAGCGGCAGCGCGCACGCGAATCCCACCCACACGGGCAGCACCACGTGGAAGCCCAGCGCGAAGGCCCACGGCCCCGACACCGGCAGGAACGCCATCACCGCCGCGCCCACCGCGAACGCCGCGAGCGGAGCCCCCATCACCGTCGCCAGCGTCCGCGCGACGGAGTGGTTCGCCGCATTGTTACCGCGACCCGCGCTCATCGCCCCACGCCCATCAGCGCCACCGGCACCAGTCCCGCCACGCCACTCGCCCACGCGAACGTGCGCGCCCGCGAAGGCCGAGGCGAGAGCACCAGCACCAGCACCGAGGCCGCCGTCATCGCGAGCACCAGCAGCACCAGCAGCCCCGCCACCCACCCGAAATCGCCCACGCAGCACCCCAGCGACGCGAGCCCAGGCACGGCCGCGAGCCACCGCGCACGGCCACCCACGCCCATCCACGACACCGCCGACACGCAGAAGCACAGCGCGGCGAGGCTCAACATCGCGTCCACCGCGCGACCCCGTCTCTTGGCTCTAAGTTGATAATGATTTGCATCCTCACGACTGCCCCCATGCCTGTCAAGGCAGGCGGAAGGCACCCGTGCTCACGGTGCGAGCGTCGACGCACGAACACCGCGCGCGCACCGCGCTTCCAGGAAATGCCACGCTTCGGATGATGACGGGATGAGCGAAGCCGGGACCTTGAAGGGAAGCTGTCACTGCGGTGCGACGCGGTTCGAAGTGACCGTGCACCCCAAGGACGTCACCCGCTGCAACTGCACATTCTGCTCCAAGCGCGGCGTGCTCTGGGCCTACTACGAGCCCGAGCAGGTGACCTTCACGCGCCGCGAGAACGTGGCCACCTACGCGCGCAACGAGCCCGTGGCGCACCACCACTGCCAGCAGTGCGGCTGCGGCACGTGGACGGACACGCCCGTCTGGGAAGACAACGCGCCCGTGCCCGGCAGGTTCAAGGTGGGCCTCAACGCGCGCCTGTTCGACGACTTCAATCTGGACGCGGTGCGCGTGAGGTTCGTGGACGGCCGCAACCTCTGGTAGCCGTCAGAAGCGCGGGGCCGGAGCGCGGGCCTCCGGGAAGTCGGTGGACACGGAGAGGTCCTTCCACTTCTGGTCCTCCGCCTTGAGCGCATCCAGCTTCTGCTGTGACAACTCGAACGCGTCGCTGCCCAGCACCAGGTGCAGCGGCGGGGACTCCATCGAGGCCACCTGGAGCAGCACCTGCGCCGCGCGGTCCGGGTCCCCTGCCTCCTTGCCCGTTCGCGAACGCATGTGCTGGGCCACCACGCCCACCGTGGGCGCGTACTCCGGCCGGAACTCCGGGATGGTCATGGACGCTCCCGCCCAATCCGTGCGGAAGCCACCCGGCTCCAGCACCGTCACCTTCACGCCGAAGGGCGCGGCCTCCTTGGCCAGGACCTCGGAGAGGCCTCCCACTGCCCACTTCGCGGCCTGATACGCGCCCAGCCCCGGCGTGGACAGGCGGCCTCCCACGGACGAAACCTGGATGATGTGCCCGGAGCGCTGCTCGCGGAGCACCGGCAGCGCGGCCCTCGTGACGTTCAGGACGCCGAAGAGGTTGGTGTCGAGCTGCGAGCGGAAGTCTTCGTCCGTCACCTGCTCGATGGGCGCGAGGCCGCCGTAGCCCGCGTTGTTCACCACCACGTCCAGGCGGCCGAAGGCATCTACTGCTGTCCGCACCGCGGCCCTCGCCTGCTCGGGGTTCGTCACGTCCAGCGCCACCGCGCGGACCCGGTCCCCGTAACGCTCCACCAGGGAAGCCAGCTGCTCCGGCTTGCGCGCCGTGGCCACCAGGCGGTGCCCGGCCGCCAGCACGGCCTCCGCGAAGCTGCGTCCCAGGCCTCGGGAGGAGCCGGTGATGAGCCAGACACGGGACGTCTCAGGGGTCGCACTCATGGCAGGAAATCCTTTCAACTAACCAGTTGGTTACATGGATATATTGGCCCTTCTGACAGGGTGCAACCCGGAATGGGCTGGGGCATGGTGGGCAAGCATGGCTGGAGACGCTCAGAAGACCCGGCAGCGCCTGTTGGAAGCGGCCGCGGAGGAGTTCTCGGAGAAGGGCATCGCGGGCGCGCGCGTGGACCGCATCGCGGCGGCGGCCGGCTGCAACAAGGCGCTCATCTATTCGTACTTCGGCAGCAAGGAGCAGCTGTTCGACGCGGTCTTCGAAGCGCACGTGGCGGAGGTGGCGCGCGAGACGCCCATCGACGCGGCGGACCTGCCCGCCTACGCGGGGCGGCTGTTCGACGGCTTCCAGGCCCGGCCGCAGGTGCTGCGCCTGGCCACCTGGTACGAGCTGGAGCACGGCCCCACCGTGGACATCCCGGAGCCTGTCGCGCGCAGCAACCAGCACAAGGCGGCCGCCATCGCGAAGGCACAGAAGGAAGGGCTGGTGTCGAAGCACTTCGCGGCGGACGAACTGCTGGCGCTGGTGCTGGCGCTGTCCAAGACGTGGGCCTTCCCGCTGTCGTACTGCGCCACGGCCACCCCGCCCACACCCGCGGAGATCCGCCGGCGGCGGCGCTCCGTAGTGGAGGCGGTCCGGCTGCTGGTGTCGCCCGTCAGTCCCACCTCGTGAACCACGTCAGGGCGCGGGCTTGAACATGAACTTCCGCCTTCCCTCGAACGCTGGCCACAACATGCTGGAAGGGAAGGTCCGGCGGGCCGTGTCCCTGGACTCGGAGCCCTGCCTGCTGCTCGAGCTGCGAAGCACCGGCAACTGCTTCCGCAGGGACAATCATGACTTCATGGAGGTCGTGGAAGACTTCGACCTCCGGCTGCCACAGGTCGTGGTGCTCCGCTCCCACTTCGACACGCTGCTGCGCGCACTCCGGCAATGGCAGGTCACCCAGGAGCCGTTCAGCCTGGACCTGGACCATGGCCGGGACGTCACCTGCACCGTCGAGGTCCGTGCTCACTCTGATGCGGCCAGCGACCGGTGGAAGCCGGACTTCACCCTCGTCTACGCGAGCCCGAAGGCGCGCATCGAGGTCAACTTCAGCGTGGACGCTTCGTGCCTGCTGGAGTGGACCGAGGGCCTGGAGCAGGCCGTGGCCATTCCCCACTGAAGGCCGCCGGAGGGCGCGTCATTCAGGGGCTGTCAGGACATCCTGTCAGGCGCAGTACTGACGTGCTGCGACACATTGCTCGCATATTGAGACTCATCGCGAAGCGGTGTTAGCCTTACAATGACTCTCAACCCGGAGGACACATGCGCGGAATTATTTCAGCGTTGATGTTTGGGCTGCTCGTTGGCTGTGGTGGCGCCATGGAGCCCGCGGCCGTGGATGACACGGCGAGCCAGACGGCGCCCGACGTCACCTCCTCGGTATTGCTTGAGTGCGAGGAGTTGGATGGCATGTCCTGTCCCTCTGCTGGGGCCAATCCGCGTCAGTGTATCCGCCCCGGAGGTGTGGGCCATGCCTTCTGCTATTGCGACGGGGAAGGGTACGATTACTGGCGCTGCTATTACTGAAACCGGGACCCGCGGCTCACGCTGAAGTCTGACGCGTGGCCGCACGCCGATACGCTCCGGGCCCCACGCCCCAGCGGCGCTTGAAGGCCTTGCTGAAGGCGGGCGCGCTTTCGTAGCCGGCGCGCTCGGCGATGGTGTCCAGGCTGTCGTTGGATTCATGCAGCCAGCGCGCGGCGCGGATCATCCGCCATTGGGCCAGGTAGCGCAGCGGTGTCTCGCCCACCAGCGAGTGGAAGCGCGCGGCGAACCCGGAGCGCGACACGCCCACGGACCGAGCCAGCCGCTCCACCGTCCATGGGGTGCCGGGCTGTTCGTGCATCAGCGCGAGTGCGTTCCCGATGGCGGGGTCGGCCAGCGCCTTCCACCCCGCCTGCTTCGTTCCCCCAAGTGACGTCTGGGCCCGCAGCGCGTGGACGAGCAGCACGTCCGCCAGTCGGCCCAGCACCAGCGCGCTTCCCGGCCCCGGCAGGGCGGTCTCCGCGGTGATGAGCTGCACGCTCGCGGCGAGCGAGGGCGTCCCCTGCCCCTCCTGCGTGGACAGGCGGATGACGGAGGGAAAGGCCCGCAGCAGCGGATGCGCAGGGTCCACGCCGAACTGGAAGCAGCCGGTGATCAGCGTGGTGAGCGGCCCGGTTCCCCCCAGCCGCGTGGCCGGTGGACGGAGCATCTGGGATGGGACGAAGTCGCTCGCGGCGGGGTTGCGGCGGCCGCCGTCATCCAGCACGTGCGCGGGCGCGCGGGGCAGCAGCACCACGTCTCCGGCGGACAGGAACACCGGCTTCGCCGTGCCCTCCACCTGGAGGCGCAGGCTTCCGCGCGCCACCACGTAGAAGGAGGCGTTGGCCTTGCGAGGCATGCGCACCGCCCAGGGCGCCCCCAGCTCGAAGCGGCCGAAGAGCAGCGTCTTGAAACGCAGCGTCTCCAGCACGTCGGAGACCACGTCGGTCTTTCCGTCCGGGGGCATTGGACTCGAAGACAGTTCTTTTGGACGCAGTGACATGGAGCGTCCATAACGGGCGCCCTATTCCTGGTCCATCACCTCTTGCTGGAGGCCGCACATGGACCGCACTTCTCCTGACCTGGCACGGCTGATGGACGCGCACCTCGCGCTCATCGCCACGGACGTCGAGCGCTGGCTGACGCTCTTCGCGGACGACGCCGTCGTCGAGTTCCCCTATGCCTCCTCGCTCGGCGGGCCTGCCCGGCTGGAGGGCATCAAAGCCATCCGCGCCTACTTCGCGCCCATCACGAAACACTTCCGGGGGCTTACCTTCACGAACGTCCAGCGCTCCCCGAGCGTGGATCCAACGACAGGCTGGATGGAGGTGCACGGCTCCGCGACGCTGCAGCCCGGGAACATCCCCTACGAACAGGACTACGTGATGCGGATGCAGGTGCGTGACGGCCGCATCGTGCACTACCGCGAGTATTGGAACCCGCTGGCCGCGCCCCGCGGCACCTTCGAGTCCTTCGCGAAGGAGCAGGCATGACGCGCATCCTCGTCATCGGAGCCGCCGGCAACACGGGCCGCCCCATCGCGGAAGGGCTCACGGCCGAGGGCTTCACGGTGCGCACCGCCACGCGCGACACACGGCCGCCCGTCACCGCCGCCGAACACGTGCGCTTCGACTGGGCGGACTTGTCCACGCACAGGCCCGCGCTGGAGGGCGTGGACCGCATGTATGTCCTGGCCCCCGCGTTGGTGGAAGACCCGTCCGTCCTCATGATTCCCGTCCTGGAACGGGCGCTGGCTGGCGGCGTGCGGCGGGTCGTCCTGCTTTCCGCGTCCGTCGTTCCGGAGGAGGGCCCGGGGCTGGGGAAGGTGCACCACTTCCTGCGCGGGCACGTGTCCGAGTGGAGCGTGCTGCAGCCGTCATGGTTCATGCAGAACTTCATCAGCCCCGTCCATCATCACCACGCCAGCCTCCGCCGCGACGGCCGGCTGGTGACGGCCACGGGCCAGGGGCGGGTGGGCTTCGTGGACGCGGAGGACATCGCGGCGGTGGGGGTCCGCGCGCTCGCGGACGCGAAGTCGCACGACACCGCGCATGTCATCACCGGCCCCCAGGCGCTGAGCTACGACGACCTCGCGGCCATCCTGTCCCGGGTGTCGGGTCGCTCCATCCGGCATGTGCACGCGACGCCCGAAGAGGCACAGCGGCACCTTCAGGACTCCGGCATGCCGGAAGCCTACGCGCGCTTCCTCACGATGCTCGACACGCTCATCCGAGACGGGACGGAGGACCGCGTGACGGACACCGTGCAGCGGGTCACCGGCCGCGCTCCACGCGACTTCGAATCATTCACCCGGGCCCACCTGGACGCCTGGCGTTGAGTTCGTGTCCGGGCCCAGGACGCTCACGCCCTTGACGCCGATGACGATGACCGCCGTCAGCGCGATGACGGCGCCGAGGATCATCATCGGCAGCTTCACCCAGAAGGGCGTGCGGTCCCACGGGCGCCCCGTCAGGAGGCCGGTGAGGCCCGCGATGAAGTAAGCGGCGCCCAGGAAGAACGTGGGGAGCGTCAGGAGCTGGGACAAGACACTGTTGCCGCCAAATCCCAACCAGACCAGGCCCGCCATGATGACGGCGCCCAGCAGCACCAGTCCCGTGCCCTTCGCCAGGAGCCCCAGCGCGCGGCGCCGGACAGCACCGGGCGTGAGCGACGCGTGGTTGCTCCCCGCCTCGGCGGACAGCCGCTGCACGCCGTCCAGCGCGAGCTGCCCTTCGAGGCCGGGCTTCGTCTCGGAACTCATGGCCCGGGAGTCTACGGGCTTCCCGTCGCCGTTCGCCATCGCACAGGCGCGCCGCCGCCCGGGTGGCGGACGGCGGCGCGGACGGCTCAGGTGCAGTACTTCGGATAGTGGGTGTTCGGCAGGCAGACCATGACCTGCCCACCGATGCAACCACAGCGGTTGGAGTCGCAGTCCATCGCGGTGATGTCCGTTGGAGGGCAGCGCCCCTCCCTTCGGACGGCTTGAGGGCCCGCGCGTCCGAACACACGTTGGGAGGCCCTGAACCGCCGGCTCCTCCACGGTGGGTCCCCTGGCGGTTCTTCGCATGCCCACGCCCCCTCCTCCCCATCACCGGCGCCCTCGCTGGGGGTGGCTGATGCTGCTCGCGGGGCTCCTCGTGCTGTCCATCATCGTCGCGCGGAGGCTCGAGCATCCCCGGGGCTCCGGCCACGCGGCCGCTGACGGCGGCGCGGGTGCACAGGGCCATGGGGCACGGGGCCCCCAGTCCGTGGTCACGGCACGAGCGGGGACCCGGGATGTCCCAGTGTTCCTCACCGGTCTGGGCGCGGTGACGCCTACCGCCTCCGTCGCCGTGCACTCCCGGGTGGACGGTCAATTGATGCGAGTGGCCTTCCAGGAGGGCCAGAACGTCAAGGAAGGCGACCTGCTGGCTGAAATAGACCCGCGCCCCTTCCTCAGCCAGTTGGAGCAGGTCCGGGGACAACTCGCCCGCGACGAGGCCGTGCTGGAGAACGCCCGCGTCGACCTGCGTCGCTACACCGCGCTGCTGGAGCAGGACTCCGTCGCCCGGCAGACGCTGGACACCCAGCGGGCCCTGGTGCGCCAGTACCAGGGCATCGTGAAGGCGGACCGGGGCGCCGTCGCCACCGCCGAGCTCAACCTGGCCTATACGCGCATCACGTCCCCGGTGGCCGGCCGCGTCGGCCTGCGACTCGTGGACCCCGGCAACATCATCCACGCCGCGGATGCGACCGGGCTCGTCGTCGTCAACACCCTGCAACCCATCACGATGATCTTCTCCGTGCCCGAGGACCGCGTGCCGGAGGTCCTGGAGAAGCTCGACGCGCGCCAGCCCCTGGAGGTCCAGGCGCTCGACCGCACCCGGCAGCGGCTGCTCGACACCGGCACGCTGCTCACGGTGGACAACCAGGTGGACCCCAACACCGGCACCGTCCGGCTCAAGGCCACCTTCCCCAACCGTGAGTCGCGGCTGTTCCCCCAGCAGTTCGTCAACGCGCGGCTGCGCCTCGACGTCCTGCGCGACGCCACCGTCGTGCCCACCGCCGCGCTCCAGCACGGCGTCCAGGGCACCTTCGTCTACGTCGCCCAGGCAAACGACACCGTCGCCGTGCGCACGGTGATGACCGGCCCGGCGGACGGCGAGGACACCGTCGTCAGCCAGGGCCTGCGCCCAGGGGAAGAGGTGGTGGTGGAGGGCGCGGATCAACTCACCGACGGCGCCTCCATCCGGCGGCACGCGGCCACGCGGGGGCCTACCGCACCGGGCGTGGGTGGCAGCGGCACGGGCGCCGGGGACGGCGGGCGCTGAATGTCCGAGCCCTTCATCCTGCGGCCCGTCGCCACGTCGCTGCTGATGGTGGCCCTGCTGCTCGCGGGGGTGCTGTCGTACCGGCTGCTGCCCGTCTCCGCGCTGCCGGAGGTGAACTACCCCACCATCCAGGTCCTCACCTTCCAGCCCGGCGCGAGCCCGGAGGTGATGGCCTCCGGCGTCACCGCGCCGCTGGAGCGGCAGTTCGGGCAGATGCCCGGCCTCAACCAGATGACGTCGTCCAGTTCCAATGGCGCGTCCGTCATCACACTCCAGTTCACGCTCCAGATGAGCCTGGACATCGCGGAGCAGCAGGTCCAGGCCGCCATCAACGCCGCCGCGAACCTGCTGCCCTCGGACCTGCCGAACCCGCCCATCTACAACAAGGTCAACCCGGCGGACACGCCGGTCATCACCCTGGCCCTCACCTCCGACACCGTGCCGCTGACGCGGGTGGAGGACCTGGCCGACACGCGGCTGGCGCAGAAGCTGTCACAGCTCCCCGGCGTGGGGCTCGTGAGCATCAGCGGTGGCCAGCGCCCCGCCGTCCGCATCCAGGCGAACGGCCCCGCGCTCGCCGCGCACGGGCTGACGCTGGAGGACGTGCGCACCGCCGTCGCCGCCGCCAACGTCAACCTCCCCAAGGGCAGCTTCGACGGTCCCCGCCAGGCGTACACGCTCAACGCGAATGATCAGCGCCTGTCCAGCGGCGACTACGCCCCGCTCATCATCGCGTACCGGGACGGTGCACCCTTGCGCCTGTCCGACGTGGCCCACGTCTTCGACGGCGCGGAGAACGTCCGGCAGGCCGCTTGGGCCGGCACCACGCCCGCCGTCATCCTCAACGTGCAACGCCAGCCAGGGGCCAACGTCATCGCCGTCGTGGACAGCGTGCGCAAGCTGCTGCCCCAGCTCCAGGCCACCCTGCCCGCGCAGGTGAAGGTCACCGTCCTGAGCGACCGCACCACCACCATCCGCGCCTCCGTGAGCGACGTGCAGCGCGACCTGATGTTCTCCATCGCGCTGGTGGTGGGCGTCATCTTCGTGTTCCTGCGCAACGCCCCCGCCACCTTCATCCCCAGCGTCGCCGTGCCCCTGTCGCTCGTGGGCACCTTCGCGGCCATGTCTCTCCTGGGCTTCTCCCTCAACAACCTCACCCTGATGGCGCTCACCATCGCCACCGGCTTCGTCGTGGACGACGCCATCGTGATGATTGAAAACATCAGCCGCTACATCGAAGGCGGCACGCGCCCCCTGGACGCGGCGTTGAAGGGCTCCAAGCAGATTGGCTTCACCATCCTGTCGCTGACGGTGTCGCTCATCGCCGTGCTCATCCCCCTGCTCTTCATGGGGGACGTGGTGGGGCGGCTGTTCCGCGAGTTCGCCATCACGCTCGCGGTGACCATCCTCCTGTCCGCCGTCGTGTCGCTGACGCTCACCCCCATGCTGTGCTCGCGCCTCTTGCGCCGACACCCGCCGGAAGAGGACAGCCGCTTCGAGCGCGTCGTGGGCGGCGCCTTCCGCGGGCTGGTCCAGCGCTACGACACCGCGCTCACCTGGGTGCTCCGTCATCGCGCGCTCACGCTCCTGGTGGCGGCGGCCACGCTGGCGCTCACCGCGCTGTTGCTCCTGACCATCCCCAAGGGCTTCTTCCCCGTGCAGGACACCGGCGTCCTCCAGGGCATCTCCCAGGCGCCGCCGTCCATCTCCTTCCCCGCCATGGCCGAGCGCCAGCAGGCCCTGGCCCGCGCCGTGCTGGAGGACTCCGCCGTGGAAGGCCTGTCGTCCTTCATCGGCGTGGACGGCACCAACCTCACGCAGAACAGCGGCCGGATGCTCATCACCCTCAAGCCGCTCGCACAGAGGGGCGCCTCCGCCACGGAGGTCATCCGCCGGCTCCAGGCCGCGCTGGTGGACGTGCCGGGCATCTCCCTGTCGCTGTCGCCCGTGCAGGACCTGACGCTGGACAGCCGCGTGAGCCGCACGCAGTACCAGTACAGCCTGAGCTCCCCCGACGCCGCGGAGCTGGACACCTGGACGGGGCGGCTGGTGGACCACCTGTGCACGCGTCCGGAGCTGACGGACGTCGCCAGCGACCTCCAGAACGGCGGCCTGCGGCTGGACGTCACCCTGGACCGGGACACCGCCTCGCGGCTGGGCATCACGCCCCAGGATATCGACGACGCGCTCTACGACGCCTTCGGTCAGCGCCAGGTGTCCACCATCTTCACCCAGCTCAACCAGTACCGCGTGGTGCTGGAGGTGACCCCGGCGCTCCAGCGCGTGGACACCGCCCTGGACAACCTCTACCTGCGCTCCTCGGCGGGAGGCCCGGTGCCGCTAGGCACGCTCGCCACCGTGGGCCGGAGCCAGGGCCCGCTCACCATCAGCCGGCAGGGCCAGTTCCCCGTCGCCATCGTCTCCTTCAACCCTGGCCCGGACGTGTCGCTGTCCCAGGCGGTGGCCGCCTTCGATGGCGTGCGCGACCGGCTCCGGATTCCGGCCTCCGTCCAGACGGCCTTCGAGGGCACCGCGCGCACGTTCCAGGACTCGCTCGCCCACGAGGGCTTCCTGGTGCTCGCGGCGGTGGTGGTCGTCTACATCGTGCTGGGCGTCCTGTACGAATCGTACATCCACCCGCTCACCATCCTGTCCACGCTGCCGTCCGCGTGCCTGGGCGCGCTGCTCGCGCTGCGGCTGAGCGGGATGGAGCTGGGGATGATCGCCCTCATCGGCATCATCCTGCTCATCGGCATCGTGATGAAGAACGCCATCATGATGATCGACTTCGCGCTGGAGGCCGAGCGCGTGGAGAAGAAGCCCGCGCTCGACGCCATCCACGAGGCGTGCCTGTTGCGCTTCCGGCCCATCCTGATGACGACCATGGCGTCCATGCTGGGCGCCGTGCCACTGGCGCTGGGCGGCGGCATCGGCTCGGAGCTGCGCCAGCCGCTGGGCATCGCCATCATCGGCGGGCTCATGGTCAGCCAGCTGCTGACCCTGTTCACCACGCCCGTCATCTACCTGGGCTTCGACGCCCTGGCGCACCGGAGGCGGCGGTCATGAACCCGTCCGCGCTCTTCATCCGGCGCCCCGTCGCCACGTCCCTGCTGGCGGTGGGGCTGGCGCTCTTGGGAGCGCTCGCGTTCAAGCTGCTGCCCGTGGCGCCGCTGCCACAGGTGGAGTTCCCCACCATCAGCGTGCAGGCGCAGCTTCCGGGCGCCAGCCCCCAGACGATGGCCGCCTCCGTCGCGACGCCGCTGGAGCGGCAGCTGGGCCGCATCGCGGGCATCACGCAGATGACGTCGTCCAGCAACCTGGGCTCCACCAGCATCGTCGTGCAGTTCGACCTGTCGCGGAACATCGACGGGGCCGCGCGCGACGTCCAGGCCGCCATCAACGCCGCCCGGAGCAACCTGCCCGCCAACCTGCCCAACAACCCCACCTACCGGAAGGTGAACCCCGCGGACGCGCCCATCATGCTCCTGGCGCTGACGTCCGAGAACAAGGGGCGCGGGCAGCTCTACGACGTCGCGTCCACCGTCCTCCAGCAGAAGGTCTCCCAGGTGAAGGGCGTGGGCCAGGTCTTCGTGGGCGGCGGCGCGCTGCCCGCCGTGCGCGCGGAGGTGAACCCCACCGCGCTGAACAAGTACGGCCTGGGGCTGGAGGCGGTCCGCACCGCGCTGGGCGCGCAGAACGCCAACCGCCCCAAGGGCCAGCTGGAGGACGGCCCCCTCGCGTACACCCTCACCGCCACGGACCAACTGCTGCGCGCGGAGCAGTACCGCCCGCTCATCCTCTCCTATTCGAACGGCGCGCCGGTGCGACTCCAGGACGTGGCCCGGGTGACGGACAACGACGTGGAGGACGTGCACAGCCTGGGGCTCGCCAATGGCAGACAGGCCGTCATCCTGGTCATCTTCAAGCAGCCGGGCGCGAACGTCATCGACACCGTGGACGCGCTCCGGGAACGGCTGCCGGCGTTCCAGGCCACGCTCCCGGCGGACGTGGACCTCACGGTGATGATGGACCGCACCACCACCATCCGCGCCTCGCTGCGGGACGTGGAGGTGACGCTGCTCACGTCCATTGGCCTGGTCATCCTGGTGGTGTTCGCCTTCCTGGGCAACGCGCGCGCCACGCTCATCCCCAGCGTCGCCGTGCCGCTGTCACTCCTGGGCACCTTCGCGGTGATGGTGCTCCTGGGCTTCAGCCTGGACAACCTGTCCATGATGGCGCTGACCATCTCCACCGGCTTCGTGGTGGATGACGCCATCGTCGTCCTGGAGGACATCGAGCGGCACATCGAGGACGGCCTCTCCCCGCTGGAGGCGGCGCTGCGCGGCGCGCGCGAGGTCGGCTTCACCGTGCTGTCGATGAGCCTCTCCCTCATCGCCGTGTTCATCCCGCTGCTCTTGATGCAGGGCATCGTGGGGCGGCTGTTCCGCGAGTTCGCCATCACGCTGTCGGTGGCCATCCTCATGTCGCTGGTCGTGTCGCTGACGGTGACGCCGGTCATGTGCTCGCGGCTCCTGCGCGCCCGGAAGCCGGGCCGCGCCCGTGCCTCGTTCCAGCCCTTCGAACGCTTACGCCGGGGCTACGCGCGCAGCCTGGCGTGGTCGCTGGAGCATCCGGTGCTGCTGCTCCTGCTCACCTTCGCGGCGGTCGCGCTCAGCGCGTACCTGTTCGTCGTGGTGCCCAAGGGCTTCTTCCCACAGCAGGACACCGGCCGGCTCAGCGCCAGCATCCAGGCGGAGCAGGACATCTCCTTCGCTGCCATGCGCGAGAAGTTCACCGCCTACGTGAAGCTCATCGGGCAGGACCCGGCCGTGCAGGCGGTGGCGGGCTCCGTGGGCGGTGGCGGGCCGGGCGGTGGCTCCTCGAACGCGGGCACGCTCTACATCACGCTCAAGCCCCTGGAGGAGCGCAAGCTCAGCGCCGACGCCGTCATCGGGCGGCTGCGGGGGAAACTCCAGGCCGTGCCCGGCGCGACCGTGTACCTCCAGTCCGCGCAGGACCTGGTCATCGGCGGGCGGCTGGGCAACGCGCAGTACCAGTACACCCTGTCCGCGGACTCACTGACCGAACTCGACCAGTGGGCGCCCCGCGTGCTGGAGCGCTTGAAGCAGGTGCCCGGCCTGATGGACGTCAACAGCGACCAGCGCAGCCACGGCCTGGAGACGAACGTGGTGGTGGACCACGACACGGCGGCGCGCTTCGGGCTCACGGCGGCGCAAATCGACGACGTGCTCTACGACGCCTTCGGCCAGCGCCAGGTGTCCACGATGTACACCGGGCGCAACCAGTACCACGTGGTGATGGTGGTGCAGACGCCCTTCTGGCAGCGGCCGGAGAGCCTGAACGACATCTACGTGACGGGCGCCTCCGGGGCACAGGTGCCGCTGGCCGCGTTCGCGAGCTTCGCGCCCGCGAGCACGCTCCTGTCCGTCAACCACCAGGGCCAGTTCCCCTCCGCCACGATGTCCTTCAACCTGAAGCCGGGGACGTCCCTGGGCTCGGTGGTGACGGAGATTGAAGCCGCCGTGCGCGGCCTGGGCCTGCCCGCGGACATCCGGGGCGACTTCAGCGGCGCGGCCCAGGCGTTCCAGGCGTCGCTCGCCACGGAGCCGATGCTCATCGCCGCCGCGCTGTTCGCCGTCTACATCGTGCTGGGCATCCTCTACGAGAGCCTCATCCACCCGCTGACCATCCTGTCCACGCTTCCGTCGGCGGGGGTCGGCGCGCTGCTCGCGCTGCTGCTGTTCCGGCTGGACCTGTCCATCATCGCGCTCATCGGCATCATCCTGCTCATCGGCATCGTGAAGAAAAACGCCATCATGATGATCGACTTCGCGCTGGTGACGGAGCGCGAGGAGCAGCTCGGTTCAAAGGAGGCCATCTTCCGCGCCGCGCAGCTGCGCCTGCGCCCCATCCTGATGACGACGATGGCGGCGCTCCTGGGAGCACTGCCCCTGGCACTGGGCACGGGCGTGGGCTCCGAGCTTCGCAAGCCCCTGGGCATCGCCATCGCCGGAGGGCTGTGCGTGAGCCAGCTGCTCACGCTCTACACCACCCCGGTCATCTACATGACCCTGGACCGCCTGGGCCGGCGGGTGCGCCAGTGGCGGGAGCGCCGCTTCGCGCACCGCCGCCACGAAGGCGCCTGAGGAGCGAACGATGCGCCTTCGCCTCCACGCCACTTCATGGCTCGCCTGCGGACTGATGACCGCCTGCGCGGTGGGCCCGGACTACCACCGTCCCCGCGTCGCGGTGCCCCAGCACTTCAAGGAAGCCGCGGACGGCTGGAAGCCCGCTGAGCCCAATGACAGACATGACCGGGGCGCGTGGTGGAAGCGCTTCAAGGACCCGGAGCTGGACGCGCTGGAGGAACGCGTCGCCCGCGCAAACCAGACAGTGGCGGGCTACGAGGCCGCGTACCGCCGCGCCCGCGCGCTGGTGGCCGAGGCCCGCGCGTCGCTCTTCCCCACCTTGGGGGCGTCCGGGTCGCTGACGCGGGCGCGCGGCGCGGGGCGGAGCGCCAATACCCCTACCGGCACCAACGCCGGCGTGCCCACCGTGGGCAACGTCCAGGACCTGTCCCTGGACGCCACGTGGGAGCCGGACCTCTGGGGCCGCGTGCGCCGGCAGGTCGCGGGCGCGAAGGCCAACGCCCAGGCCGCCGGCTCCGACCTGGACAACGCGAAGCTGTCCGCCCACGCCATGCTCGCGCAGAGCTACTTCCAGCTCCGCGCGCTGGACGCCACGCAGCGCCTGCTGGACGACGCCGTCGTGGGCTACCGCAAGTCCCTCCAGCTCACGCAGAACCGCTACGTGCAGGGCGTGGCGGCGCGGCCGGACGTGCTCCAGGCCCAGACGCAGCTGGCGCTGGCGCAGGCCGCCGCGACGGAGAACGAGATTGCCCGCGCGACCTACGAACACGCCATCGCGGTCCTCGTGGGCGAGCCCGCGTCCAGCTTCGCCCTGCCCCGCGTGCCACTTGCCGCC
>NZ_RAWR01000232.1:0-16751 GCF_003986945.1 Corallococcus sp. AB018
ATCGCCGAGCCCACGCCCCCGGCGCCACCTCCGCCCCCGGCGGTGCAGCTCTCCGGCACCGACTCGCGCGTGAGGGAACTGTTGAAGGGACTCTCCAGCGACACGGACTACGCGCGCTGGCTGTCCTCCGAGGACCTGTCCCGCCGCTTCGCCGCGTCCGTGAACCTTGTCGCCGAAGGCCAGAGCCCGCGCATGCCGCTGTCCTTCATGGCGCCCGCCGGGACCTTCCGCGTGACAAAGCGTCATGGCCACACGGTGACGGCGCCGGAAAGCCATACCCGTTACGACGGCGTGGCCCGCGTCATCACCTCGCTGGACGCGAAGAAGGCGGGACAGGTGTATCAGGAGCTCAAGCCGCTGCTGGACGCCGCCCACGCGGAGCTGGCCCCGCCGGGCCGGAGCCTGGATGCGACCCTGTCGCAGGCCATCGGGCGTCTCACCCGGGTCTCCGTCCCCAAGACGCCTCCGGAGCTCACGACGAAGGGCGCGCTCTACGTCTACGCGGATCCGAACCTGGAAGCGCTGGGTGCGGCGGAGAAGCACCTGCTGCGCATGGGCCCGGAGAACATGCGCAAGGTGCAGGCGAAGCTCACCGAACTGGCGACCGCCCTGGGCCTGCCGTCGCAAGAGCAGGCCCGCAGGCCGTAGCCGTCGCCGGACAAAGGCGAAGGCGGCCTGGCCAGGACGGAAACGGATGAACGGCTGCATGCCCGCGTCAGCGCTATGGGTGACCTGCCTTCGCACGGCCTGGCTGCTTCGCGGACTGGCAGGAGACGCACCCACGGCACAGCTTTTGGATTGCCATGGACGTCCCCGCCTCGCTGCTCGACTTCTCGCTGGTCCAGGGAACATCACTCGACCGGCGGCACCGCTTCCCCCGTCTCGACCGGGTCTCGATGCCCGTGCGCGTCGCCAGCCTGATGCTGGTGAGCTGGCTGCCGCTCCTCGTCCTGTCTCTCCTGGAGGGCGGGCCGCTGGCACACGCCTTCCTGCGCAACGTGGCGACCCATGTCGAGTTCCTGGTGTCCCTGCCGCTGCTCATCGCGGCCGATGGATACATCGACAGGCGCCTCGCGGCGGCCGTGCGCCATTTCGTCATCGCGGAGCTGATTGATGCGAAGCACCTGCCCCGCTACGAGGCCATTGCTCGCGACGCGGCGCGGGGGCGGCGAAGCGGCGTCATCGAGGCCGGGTTGCTGGTCGTCTCCTTCGCCCCGTCCTTCTTGCACGTGCCCTACCTGCCGAACCGTCCGGACTGGCTCCATGCGGAGCCCGGGGGCCCGCTCACCCCGGCCGGGTGGTGGTACCTCGCGGTGAGCATGCCGATCATCCGGTTCGTGCTCCTTCGCTGGCTGTGGCGGGGGATCCTGTGGGCGATCTTCCTGTTCAAGGTCTCCAGGCTGCCCCTCTCGCTCGTGCCCACCCATCCGGACTCGGCGGGCGGAATGGGCTTCCTGGGCACCTGCCAGGCAAGCTTCTCGGTCATCGTCCTCGCGTTGTCCGCCACGCTCACCGCGCAGCGTCTGGCGCACGCCTCCACCGCGAACTTCACCGGCTACGCCATTCACCTGGCCGCCTTCTCGATCATCTGCCTTACCGTCGTCTTCTCGCCGCTGATGTTCTTCTTCCGTCAGCTCCTGCTGGCGAAGCGAAGGGGGGACCATGCCTACTCGGGCGTGGCGGCCTGGCACTCGCGGCGTTTCGAGCAGCGGTGGTTCCACCGCGAGCTACCGGAGGGGCTGAACCCGCTGGGCGCGCCCGAGTTCTCCTCACAAACAGACCTGAATACGTCCTTCACCACGGCGCGCGGCATGCGCTGGTTCCCGGTGGACATCCGCGCCGCGCTGGCCGTCGTCGCCGCGGCCATGGCCCCCATGGTGCCCCTGCTCCTCGCCGACCGGCGCTTCATCGAGGTGATGCTGGAGCTCGGTAAGAGCATTCTCTGACGCCGCGACGCACCGTCGTCAGAGCAGGATGTCGGTGCCCACCGAGAGGGTCGGCCCCGTCTGCCCAGCGGTGTAGAAGCCGAAGCTGGACCCGGTGGGGCTGCGCTGGACGTAGATGAAGTGCAGGTTCAACCGCCAGCTGCGCGCGGCCATGGGGAACACGCTGACGCCGCCCGACAGCTCCCAGGGCCTGCGGTCGAACTCATCGAACACCAGCGAGCCGGAGGAGTACACGCCCACGTATTTCGGGACGACCATGTACATGGCCTGGGCGAAGAAGCCCTGGTCGAAGATGGAGTCCTGCGGCAATGGCCCGGTGGCCAGGAAGTTCGAGAGCCGCCGGAAGAAGTACTCCCCCTGGAAGGTGAAGCCCCGGTACTTCGCCCCGACGTCGAACGCCAGCACCTGGTAGTTGAGCTTCTGGACCGTCACGCCATCCGCGAGCGCGCCCTCCTCGAAGGCCAACAGCCCATCGGAGAGGCGGATCTGCGTCTCGTTGGGAGGTGAGCCCAGCTGGTTCGCCCGGTCCTCCCGCGCATGCGCGGCGGAGATTCCGAAGCGCGTCGCCACCCGCGGGTGCTCCTCGAAGTCCGCCAGGCCCCCCCGCAGGCCATACTCGCCGGTGGTGGGCATCCACGAAATGGAAGCGCTGTAGGCCAGGTCGCGCGAGTCATTGGTGGCGGTGATGCCCAGCTGGCTCAGGTTCGTGTTCAAGGAGACCGTGTAGAAGAACCGTGAGAGGGGCTCGCCCTTCAGCCACACCGCGGAGGAGAACCCGCCGCGAAAGAACTCCTCGCCCATCTGCCGGTCGCTGGAAGCCCAGAACGGATGGGAGCCCTGCATCGAACGCGAGGTGAGCGTGGGGCCGATGCCGGCGCCCAGCGTGAGGGCCTTGTTGAACTTGAACTGCAGGTTGCCGAAGGCCAGCGTCTGCTGCGTGGTGGGCAGCGACCAGACGGTCACCGTGTAGCTCAGGCGCGGATGCAGCGCGAAGCCCGAGAACCAGATCATCGTGCGGTGCCAGTTGATGTCGTTGCGGGTCTTGACCTCGTGCTCGCGTCCCAGATGGTCGATGAAGATCTGATTCCCCGGGAGTTGATTCACATAGCGCACCAACCCATAGAGGCTGATGTTCAGGCTGCCCCAGTCGGTCTTCAGCAGTTGAAAGCCCCGGGCCGGCGTGAACTCGCCAGCGACGGTGTTCTCCGCGGGCTCCAGGTCCTGGTCATCCACGGGAGTCGTGTCCGCCGGAGGAGTGACCGCGGCATCATCCTGGGCCATGGCGCGCAAGGGAAGGAGTGCCAGCGCACCGGCGAGCAGCGCCAGCAGGGTCGCGAGACAGCGTCGACGGAAGTGCGGGGACATGGCGCGCTCAGGGAGAAGCAGCGGGGGGTCGTTGGGAGCGCTCCCACGCGCGGACCTTGAGCCGGGCCGCGTCGAAGAGCCGCGCGAAGTTGCCCTGGAGCAGCTTCGCGCGGGCTGTCGGGGACAGCATCTCCAGCATGGGCGCATACTGCGTGTAGACGCGCAGGTACTTGGACTGGCTCTCGGGCGAGACCTCATCGGTGCCGAAGAGGAAGCGCTCCGGATACCGGTTGATCGTCTCCGCCACCCTTCGTGCGGTCTCCGGAGTGGCCACCGCGTACTTGGCGACCTCGGACCAGGAGATGTCCATGGACACGTGCCGAAGGTCCGGGTCCGCCAGGATCCCCTCTATCAACTCGATGTGGTGTTCCACCGGACGCACCACCCGGCCGACACCGACGTGCGCCCAGATGATGGTCGTCTTCGGATGCCGCTTGAACAGGGCCTTGATCTGCTCCAGGTGGACCGGCGTCGACCCCTCTTCCGCGAAGGGAGCGTCCAGGTCGTTGTGCAGGAGCACCACCAGGCCCACTTCACCGGCGAAGTCCAGGAGGCGGTCGAGGGCCGGGTCGGTCAGGCTGGCCACCTCGCCCGCGACCTTCGAGGAGACGAACTCCTTGTGGATGGTGAACTCGCCAATGCCGCTGAACACGCCGGGGTAGACCGTGAGCACCCGCCGGATGTGATCCGCCGCGTACATGTCCGTCGGATTGAAGCCGGTGATCATCGGCTCGAAGCGCGCGCGCTGTTCCTTCGGCAGGGACAGGTACGCGTTCGCGATGAACGCATCCGTGAAGGAGTAGTAGTAGAGCGGCGCATCCGTCTGCAGGTAGTAGGTGGGTGCGGCGTTCCCAGACACCCGGTAGGACCACTGCTGCTGCAAGGGGATGCCGAACAGCGTGGCCCGTCCGACCTTGTCTCCCATCACGCGCAGCATGTGGCGGATGTCGCAGCCCTCCTGGACGTAGTTGGTCAGGTGCACGTGGGAGTCATTGAAGAGGAAGGACCGCTTGGGGGTCTGCGCCACGGCGTCCGAAGCCAGGAGCAGGCCGAGCGCGAACCACGGACACCATCGAGCCATCGCCAGCCTCCGGGCAGGGAGCCGCACGCTATGCATGCCCATCCCTCCAGGGAGAGCCGCCCCCGGGTGCATGCGCGATGTCTGACGGGCGGAGGGGCGCCCGTGAAGCCCCCTCCCCCAAGGCTGTCCTACCGTCGATGGAGAACTACGTTCCGCCGTGAAAGGCATTCACAACGGGAGGAGCCCCCATGCTCGCAGGCAACCAGGGTCGCTGGAGTGTTCTCCTGGCGGCGATCGCCGCCATCACGCTCACGACGAGCGCTTCGGCACAAACGGCCGCGACCGGGCTCCCCACCGACGCGGAGTTCCAGTCCGCCATGCAGCGGGCCTATTCAGCGAACAAGGCCGTCACCGAAGGCAAGAACGCCGACTACATCCCGGCGCTCGCCAAGGTCGATCCGAAGCTGTTCGGCATCGCCATCCTCACCGTGGACGGGAAGGTCTACTCCGTTGGAGACACCGACCACGCGTTCTCCATCCAATCCATCTCCAAGCCCTTCACGGCGGCCAGGCTGATGTCGGAGATGGGAGTCCAGAAGATGGAGGACAAGCTGGGGGTGAACGCCACCGGCCTCCCCTTCAACTCCATCGAGGCGATTGAGCGGAACAAGCAGCAGGAGGAACCTCCCACCGGCAATCCCCTGGTGAACGCGGGCGCCATCGCCACGGTGGGGAACCTGAAGGCCGCCAACGCGGACGCGCGCTGGAACAGCGTCATCAACAACCTCAGCGCGTTCGCGGGACGCAACCTCTCCGTGGACCAGCAGATCTACAAGTCCGAGGCGGAGACCAACACCCGCAACCGCTCCATCGCGGATCTACTCAAGGCGTATGAAGTGATTCCCGGCAGCCCGGCGGAGGCGCTCGACGTCTACACGCGGCAGTGCTCGGTGGCGGTGAACGTGAAGGACCTGGCCGCGATGGGCGCAACCCTCGCCACGGGCGGCACCAATCCCCTCACCGGCAAGACGGTGGTGAGTCCGGACGTCGCCGCGCACACGCTCGCGGTGATGATGACCGCCGGCCTCTACGAGGACTCCGGCACCTGGGCCTATGACGTGGGCGTGCCCGCCAAGAGCGGCGTGGGAGGCGGCATCGTCGCGGTGGTACCCGGCAAGTACGCGGTGGCCGCGTTCGCTCCTCCTCTGGACGAAGCGGGCAACAGCGTGCGCTCGCAGCGGGCCATCGAGTCCATCGTGAAGGACCTGGGCGGCAACGTCTTCCACGTCGCGAAGCGGCCGGCGGCCCGGCCCTCGCCGCGGTAGGCGTCACTTCTCCTTCTTGAACGTGTGGTCGAACGAGTACTGCATCGAGAACTGCAGCCGGAAGTCATCGTAGATGTAGCCGCCCCGGAAGTTGCGGCGTTGTCCCCACGAGAACTCCGGACCGAAGAAGAGGTCCTCCGTCGGATGGACCAGCACGTTCGCCAGGGCGTAATTGCCAGCGCTGAACGCGTTGTCTCCCTGGCCATTCGAGTTCACGACGTTGACGAACGAATGGCCAATCGTGCTGGTGAACAGCTCGCTCCAGGTCAAATCCAGGAAGGCGACCGTGCTCAACATCTTCAGGCCCACGCCCTCGACCGGCTTCGCGGATCCGGCCGGGTTCAGCTGGACGGCGACGTCCGCGCCGGCGTCGTTCATGTAGTTCTCAATGGCCTTGCCATAGACGACCTGGAGCCGGAGCACGGCCTTCTTCCAGGGGAGCTTCAGGTTCGAGCTCAAGGCGACGCCCGCCCCCACGGTGTCCCCGGCCAGGTCGATGGCATCGCCGTTCAGGTCATCCCACCGGAGGTACCGCACGATGCCCGCGAGTTGCACGTGACCGAAGCCGCCGCTGTACCGGTAGTGGGCCACCACGTCGGGCGCGGGGAAGCGTGAGGTGACGCCCTCCAGTTCGATGCGCTGGGAGTAGTTGTCGACGTCCGCCGAGCCGCCCGGACTTTCGAGGGACAGGTGCAACTCGTGCGCGGGCCCCTGGAGCGGGCGCCAGCGGATCTGGGCGTTGCGGAAGAACACCATGCCGTTGGGTCCCCAGTACTCGATGGAGTTGGGGAAGACGTCCGGGTCCATGAACCCGCTCCACGTCTGGCCGGCGCCGAACTGGCCGAGCTCACCGAAAGCGTGTCTCAACCGGAACGTCGTCTGGCCCGCTTCGTCACCGACCCCGAACAACTCCGCTTCCAGGTGGACCTTCAGGTCGCCCAGTTTGGTGGGAAGGAAGCTCTTGATGCCGAGCCGGCTCTGCCGGACGCCGAAGAACACGCGTCCCTCGCCGCCGAACTCACCGTCGAACGAGGGCAGCTTCGTGGGCCGCAAGACGTCAAACCAATCCTGGTTGATGGTCCCGAAGTTGTAGCCCGAGTCGGTCATCGCGAAGCCGAAGACCTCCAGCTGCGGGCCGGTGGGCTTCTCCTCTTCTTGAGCCATGGCAGGGAGCGCGCAGAAGCAAGACGCCCACAGCCCTCCCACCATCCACCGCGCCATCCGCATGAAAGCCCCCTTCCCCGGAGGCTCGAAGCTGGAAGCAGGCGCATGCCCATTCAACCGTGCGCGCGGGCAACTGGAATGGGGCCGCGTTCACAGCCGGGTCGTACGGAGGGGCGTTAGCGGGCCACCGGGCGCGAAGGGGCTTCCTCCCGGACGATCACCAGCCCATCCATGACCGTTGCCCAGGGGGCCTTCATCCAGAAAGCGTAGTTCAGGGGACGGGCCACGCTGGGCCCGAGCTCACGAAGCTGGCGCCCATCCAGATACCGGGTGTCCCCGGTGTGGTTCAAGAACGCCTGGCCCTCCAGCGAATCGGGCGTCGCGGGTGCGAGGACAAACGTGCGGGCACTCGCGCCGAGGGAATGGATCCCGGAGCTCGCGGAGAACCCCAGCACGAAGGACTGGTCCCCGAACCGCTCACGGACAAAGGACCCGAAGGGAATCCTCTGCCGGTCGTCCGTCTCCAGGCTCGACATGTCCTTCGCGGCATGAACGGTGGCAGTCCAGACAATGGCTTTCCGGGGCTGGGGGGACTGGGACAGGAGCCATTCCAGGTTCATGAACATGGAGCGATCTCGCGCGATGTCATGACCCCAGTCCCAGGGCCCATCAGGCTGAGCCTGCTTCCGGGCCCGCGCGGCAGCCTCACGGGTGAAGTTCCTCACCAGATTGCGGGCGATCTGCGACTGCGCGGGTGTCGCTGGCGCTTCGGGCCTGGAGAGCGCCGACTCCAGCTCCTTCGCGCAGCCCAGGAGGTCCTTCGCGGTCTCCGCCGTGTACGGGTGGGTTTCGTCATACCGCCAGGCCAGGTGCCGATCGAGCGCCGCTCCGCACTCCGCCTGCCGCGGGCCGGTGAACAAGGGGCTGAGCTCACGCGCCATCTCTTTCGTCGCCCAGGTGCCCCGGTTGATCTGATCATCAATCCCACCGACCGCGAGGGTTCCCGCCCGGAGCCGCTCGGCTAGAAAAGGAATCAGGGGCGCCATCTCCGGACTGGCCCACATCCCGCCAATGGCAGCCGCGAGCGTGTCATCGCTGACGGGCTGGCCCGCTTTCAGCAGCGTCTGGATGCGGAGGAAGTCATAGGTGCCCGTCTCGATGAAGAAGGCGTCGTACTGGCATTCCTCCACCAGCCTGCGGGTCAACTCCACCTTGAAGGCCACGGTCCTGGCGCTGCCGTGGTGGGATTCCTCCCCCAGCAGCGCCATCTGTTTGCCGCAAAGCTCCCGGACGATCCGGTCGGCGTCTGAAACCCGAGGGGCTTCACTTCGGGGTGACGAGGCACAGCTCGAAAGCAAGGGAATCAGGAGCAGCAGGTATCTCATTCGGGGTCTCCAGGAAGGAGCATGCTCCGAGGCGCTCTCCCAGTGAAACAGTGGGCAAGCCGCCGGCCTTGTGGGTCTACCCAGCCCCTGTCTGCCCGGCCGCCCATCTCCTCTATACTTTCGCCATGCACGCAGGGCAGCGACGTCAGGCGACAGGCGTCACCAAGACGGACCCCATCACGAACGGTGGAGGCGAGGAGCGGGTCGCGGGGTACGCGCAGCGGATCGCCGTGGTCGTCCACCACGAGCATGGCGCCGAGCTGGGGTTGCTGACGCCCGACGTTCCCTTGACCCTCGGCCGTGACGAGCCCTCCGGCCTGCGCATCCACGACCGGCGGCTCTCGCGCGTCCATGCGCGCCTGCTGCTCTCCGACCAGCGCATCACCGTGGAGGATCTCGACTCGACCAATGGCACCTGGGTCGCCGGCAGGCGCATCCAGACGGCCTCGCTCGAAGTCGGTGATGAGTTCCGGCTCGGCGGGCTGCCCGCGCGGATCCACGCGCTGGGCCGTTCGGGGCAGTCGCTCCGACTGGAGGGAGATGCGCTCTTCCGGCAGGCCGTGGACGACGAGGCGGCACGGGCGCGGCAGTTCCACCGCCCCTTCGCCCTGCTCGTGGTGCGCGCCGCGCGGGCCCGGGGCCAGGGTGCGCCGCCTTCGATTGATGAGCACGTCCACCGTTGGTTGGAGCACGTGCACGGCCTGCTGCGCCCGGTGGACCGGATGGCGCCCTACGGCAGCGACGCCGTGCAGTTCCTGCTCCCGGAGACCGGCCCCGAGGACGCGACGCGCCTCGCGCACGCCATCGCCGCCCTTCCGCGCGACTCCAGCCCCCAGCTCGTGGTGGGCGTAGCGCTCTTCCCGGGAGCGGCCGGCACGGTGGAGGAGCTCATCGAGCTGGCGCGCGCGGCCGCCAACCGGGCCGGGCCTGAGAAGCCCGTGGAGCTGACCTCGACGGCGCCGTGGTTCGACAGCGGCACCGTGGCCCAGGGCGACCTCGTCGCGGGCGCTGCCATGCACGGGCTGCTGGAGACCGCGCGCCAGGTCTCGGCCTCTCGCGTCCCGGTCATCCTCCATGGGGAAACAGGCACGGGGAAGGAGGTGCTGGCGCGCTTGCTTCACGAGCAGGGCCCCCGGCGCTCCCAGCGGATGGTGCGCGTCAACTGCGGCGCCATTCCCAAGGAGCTCGTCGAAAGCACGCTCTTCGGTCACGAGCGCGGGGCCTTCACCGGCGCGGGGACCTTGAAGCAAGGCGTCTTCGAGGAGGCCCACGGCGGCACGGTCTTCCTCGATGAGATTGGCGAGATGCCGCTCGCGGCGCAGGTGGCGCTGCTGCGCGTGCTGGAGACCGGCGCCTTCTCACGGGTGGGGGCCAGCAAGGAGCTCACCGTCGACGTCCGCGTCGTCGCGGCGACGCACCGGGACCTCGAGAGCATGGTGGCCGCCGGGAGCTTCCGGGAGGACCTCTACTACCGGCTCAACGCCATCATCCTGGCCATTCCCCCGCTGCGAGAGCGGCAGGATGAAATCGAACCGCTCGTGCACCGCTTCCTGCGGCTCGCCAACGAGAGCAACGGCCGCGCGGTCCAGGGCTTCGAGCCCGCGACGCTGGAGCTGCTGCGGGCCTACTCCTGGCCCGGGAACGTGCGCGAGCTGAAGAACGCCATCGAACGCGCCGTCGTGGTCGCACGGGGTGCGCTGCTCACCCCCAGCGACCTGCCAGCGCGAGTGCAGGCAGCGGGCGCACCGCGGCCTCCCGCCGCGCCACCCGTGCCCGGGCCCGGGCAAGAAGCCCCGGACCCGGCTCGCGAGCGGCTGCGGGACTACGAGGCGCGGCTCGTCCAGGAGGCGCTCGTCGCGACGGGTTGGAACCGGACCGAGGCGGCGAAGCGTCTGGGAATCCCCGTGCGGACCCTGTCCTATCGGATGAAGGTCCTGGGTCTCAAGAAGCCGTAGCCCGCTCCCAATGACTCTCATCTCAAGGCCGGGCGAGCCCTCCACGGCGCTGCCCTTCATGCTCGGGGACTATCGGATCACCCGCATCCTGGGCCGTGGCGGGATGGGGGTGGTGTACCGGGCGGAGCACCGCGAGCACGCGGTGCCGGTGGCCCTCAAGACGGTCCGTGCGTCCTCGGAAGTCTTGCTCGCGGGCATCCGCCGGGAGATCCATGCGCTTCGGCGACTGAACCATCCGGGCATCGCGCGCATCCTCGACGAAGGTTTCTCGGAGGGACTGCCCTACTACGTGATGGAGCTCTTCGAGGGGGGAACCCTGCGAAGCCACCTCGGGGCCATGTCCGGGGCAAGCCTGCCCACGTCCACTGAAACCGCCGCGACGGGCGAGATGTCTGAAACCCTCCCCGCGCCCGCGGCCCCAGGGGAGCGCATCGGGTTCGACCTGCCCGCGCTGCGTGCGCGGCTGTCCATGATTCGAAGGCTCTGCGCGCCACTCGCGCACCTGCACGGCGAGGGCTTCGTCCACCGGGACCTCAAGCCGGAGAACATCTTCATCCGCGAGGACGGACGGCCCGTGCTCGTGGACCTGGGCATCGCCGCGTCCTTCAGCGGCGCCGCGAGCCGCGAGGAGCTGGCCGCCGAAGGGCGCGTCGTGGGCAGCGTGGCCTACATGGCGCCCGAGCAACTGCGGGGCGAGCTGGTGGATGCGCGAGCGGATCTCTACGCGCTGGGCTGCATCCTCTATGAGTGCCTCGTGGGCCGCCCGCCGTTCATCGGCTCGTGGGCCGGCTCCATCGTGTTCCAGCACCTGAACGAGCCGCCCGCGCCCCCCTCGCGCTACGTCGAAGGCCTCCCGGAAGAGCTCGACTGGCTCGTGCTGCGGCTCCTCGAGAAGCGCCCGGAGGCCCGGCTCGGCTACGCCGAGGACGTGGCCCACGTGCTCGACACGTTGGGTGTCGAAGGCGACGAGCGCGAGGGCACGCCACGGCCCAGGAGCTACCTCTATCGTCCCGGGCTCGAAGGCCGCGCGGGCCCGCTGGCGGACCTGGGAAGCGCGTTGGATCAACTGCGCCAGGAGCAGCGCGGACAGCTCATCCTCCTGGAGGGTGAGAGCGGTGTGGGCAAGACGCGGCTCGCCATGGAGGTGGCCCTGCTCGCCTCCCGGCGTCAGGTGAGGACGGTGACCGGGCAGTGCACCCTGTTGGACATGTCATCCCTGGAGCAGGGACGGATAGCCGTCGCGCTCCATCCCTTCCGCCCGCTCCTGCAATGGGTCGCGGACCGCTGCCGCGAGCGGGGCGACACGGAGGCGGAGCGGCTCCTGGGCAACGGCGCCAGGTGGCTCGCGCTCTATGAGCCCGCGCTGGCGGAGCTTCCCTGGGTGCGGAGCCTGCCGGAGCTCCCGGTGCTCCCGCCGTCCGCGGCGCAGCCACGCATCCTGGAGGCGTTGCGCAAGGCATTCGCGGCGCTCACGGAGGAGCAGCCCGTCCTGCTTGTCCTCGACGACCTGCAATGGGCCGACGAGCTCTCCCTCGCGTTCCTGAAGACGCTGGCCGACCGGGGCGGGGAACCCGGGCTGCTCATCCTGGGCACCTGCCGCCTGGGGGAGACCGGCGCGGAGCTCACGGCGCTCCTGGGCTCGCCGGGGATCCGGCGGATTGCGCTCGGCCGGCTCGACACGGTGAGCGTGGGGACGCTGGTGGCCGGGATGCTGGCCTTGCGCGAGTCACCGGCGGAGCTGGTGGACTTCCTGGCGGACAGCGCCTCCGGCAATCCCTTCTTCGTCGCGGAGTACCTGCGCGCGGCCATCGACGAGGGGCTGCTGGTGCGGGACAGGAACGGAGCCTGGAAGCTCCGCTGGCCTGGAGCCGCGACGGACAGGCTGGGCCGCCACCTGCTCCTGCCGCACACGCTGGCCGCGCTCATCGAGCGCCGCCTGTCCCTCGTGGGCGACGCCGGGCGGACGCTGGTGGAGCACGCCTCGGTCCTGGGCCGCGAGTTCGACAGCGCGCTGCTGCCCACGCTGGCCGGGCTCGCGGAGGCGGAGGTGCTCGACGGGCTCGGGGAGCTGCGCAGGCGCCAGCTCATAGAGGAGACCGCCTCCGGACGGCTGCGCTTCGTCCACGACAGGTTCCGGGAGATCGCCTACGGGCGCATGGCCCTGGAGCGGCGGCGCGAGCTCCACCTGGGCGCGGCGCACCTGCTGGAGTCGCGCTTCCGCGACGTCCCCGACCTCTTCCCGGAGCTCGGGCACCACTTCTCGCAGGCGGGCCTCCACGACAAGGCGATCCTCTACCTGGGCCACGCGGCGGAGCGGGCGCGGGCCACGTACGCCAACGGGGAGGCCATCCGCCTCTACCAGGCCGTGCTCCACGAGATGCATCAGGCCGGAGAGCGGCTCCGGGCCATCCTGCTCCACGAGGCGCTCGGAGACGTGCTCTCCCTCGTGGGACGGCACGAGGAGGCCCGGTCCTCGTATGCGTTCGCACTAGAGGGCACCGCCCCAGGAAAGCGCATGGATCTCGCGCGCCTGCATCGCAAGGCGGGCAAGTCCTGGGAGACGCAGCACGCGCATGAAGCCGCGCTCACGGCCTACCTCACCGCGGAGAAGGTCCTGGGTGAAACCCCTTCCGAAGCCGCGGAGGCGTGGTGGAGCGAGTGGCTCCAGGCACGGCTGGATCAGCTCGCGGTGCACTACTGGACGGCGCGGCTGGACGTGATGGAGGAGCTGTCCCGCGACCTCCAGCCCAGCATCGAGCGGCACGGCACACCCCTACAGCGGGCCCGCTTCTTCCAGGTGCGCGTGCAGCGCAACCTGCGTGCGGAGCGCTATCTCGTCTCGGAGGAGACCGTGCGCTTCGCCCGGGACTACCTGCGGGCCAGCGAGGCCGCGCACAGCCCGGCGGAGCGCGCCGAGGCGGAGTGCGTGCTCGCGTGCGTGCTGCTGTGGCACGGCGCGCTGGAGGAGGCCGCGGCCCGAATGGCCCTGACGGTGGAGCAGGCCCGGCGCACGGGGGACGTGGCCATGGAGGCCTACGGGCTCGCCTACCTGCCGCAGATCCACCGGCGGCAGGGCGCCATCGAAGCGACGCGGGAAGCCGCGACCCGGAGCCTGCGGGCCGCCGAGGCCGGGAACATGACGAGCTATGTTGGCGCGGCCCGGGCCAACCTGGGTTGGGTGGCCCTGCGCGAGGGCAGAACCGATGAAGCGAGGAGTGAGTGCGAGGCCGCCCTCCAGCTCTGGGCCTCGACCTCCCGCGTCTACCCTTTCGAATGGATGGCCCTGCTCCCCCTGCTCCAGCTGAACGGGAGCGAGGGACGCATGGCGGAGGCCGCCCGGCAGTTGGAACGGCTCCTGCAAACGACTCAGCAGCGACTGCCCGAACCGCTCACCTCCGCCATCCGCAAGGCCCAGGAGGAGCGGATGGATCTCCAACACGTTCTCAAGGCAGCACAGCGCGCTGGCTATCTGTAGCCCCCTCACAACCCCAGACACAAGGAAGCATGCCCCCGATGCCACATCACGGAAAATTGGCCATTCAGTTCAAGGTGCTCACCTCGCCTGATCACGACCCGTTCGGCAACCCCCGGAGGAAGACCGCTGGCGGCAGGCATCACTTGGAGGTGGGCAGCACCGCGCAACTGAAGGTGCTCCATGCCGATCCCGAGGCGAAGATCCAGTGGTCCTGCTCACCGCCCAAGCTCGTGAACAGCCGCACTCCTCCGAAAGAATCGTCCAACAACCAGATTATCGAAGTTGACGGCATGGCCTTCGGTCAAATCGATGTCATGGCGCATGACCCGGAGTCGTGCCAGACCGCGCATCTGACCTTCTTCTGCGGCTCGGTGGTCATCGTCGGCGCGGATAACAGGTATTGGCACATGTTCGCGGATGGAAGCGGCGGCAGCGTGAACCCCAATCACATCCTCCAGTCCATGATTGAAAACAATGTCATCGTGGCGGACATAACGGGCGCGAAGGAGGCCCAGCAAAAGCTCAAGCACGCGGCCGAACCGGAGCCATACGTCACCTGCTACGTGCTGAATCTCGCGAGCTTCAAGCTCGACCGTTGATGACAACCCCCAAGGGCTTCCACGCCGGCACGCACCGGCTCCACGCGCCGGAGGCGACAGTCGAACGCGTGCGGAGCCTGCTGCCCGTGATGGGCATCACCCGCGTCGCCAACGTCACGGGCCTGGACACCATCGGTATCCCGGTGGTGATGGTCATCCGGCCTAACGCGCGCTCGCTCTCCGTCTCCCAGGGCAAGGGCGCCACGCTCGCCGCAGCCCGGGCATCCGGGCTGATGGAGGCCATCGAGCTGTATCACGCCGAGCACCTCACCCTTCCCCTCAAGCTCGCCACCTTCAACGAGCTGCGGTTCACCCACCGGATGGTGGACGTCATGGGGCTGCCAGCGCTGTCGGTGAGCCGGTTCGACGGCCACTTCCGCACGCTCTGGACGGAGGGCCGGAACCTCTTCGACGGGGCCCCCACCTGGGTGCCCTACGAGATGGTCCACATGGACTTCACGCTCCCGCTGCCCTCGGGGAGCGGCTCGTTCCTGATGAGCTCCAGCGGCCTGGCCTCGGGCAATCACCCGCTCGAGGCCGTGAACCATGCGCTCTGCGAGCTCATCGAGCGCGACGCGGCCACCCTCTTCCGCTGCTCCAGCCAGGAGGCCCGGGACCGCCGCCGGGTGGACTTGAGCACCGTGGATGACCCGGGCTGCCAGGCCCTGCTCGCGCAATACGCGCGGGCGGGAGTGGAGGTCGGCATCTGGGACATCACCTCCGACGTCGGCGTGGCGGCGTTCTCCTGCACCATCGTGGATGGGGACCCCTCGCCCCAGCGGCCCATTGGCCCCATGGGGGGAATGGGCTGCCATCCCTGCCGGGGGGTGGCCCTCTCCCGCGCGCTCACCGAGGCAGCCCAGAGCCGCCTCACCCTCATCACGGGCTCGCGCGAGGACGTGCGCCACCTGACGCCCCACGGGCCGGACGCGGAGTACGAGGCCGCCCTGCGGATGCGGGACCGGCTTCGTACCGAGCCCCAGGTCCAGGGCTTCCACTCCGCCCCCGACAGGCTGACCGACACACTGGAGGAGGACCTGGCCCTCCTGCTCGAACGCCTGCGGGCGGTGGGGCTCCGGGAGGCCATCGCGGTGGACTTGACCCGGCATCCCTTCGGCATCCCGGTGGTGCGGGTCATCGTGCCGGGGCTCGAACCGCTCAACGACATCCCCGGCTACGTGCCGGGCGCCCGGGCCCGGCGCCGCCTTTCGGAGGACACGCCATGAACGTGATCATTTTCGCGGGTCCCACGCTCTCCGCCAGTGAAGGCGCGCGCGTGCTCGATGCCACCTATCTTCCACCAGCGGCGCAGGGCGACCTCTACCGGGCGGCGCTCGGCAAGCCCGTGGCCATCGGGCTCATCGACGGCTACTTCGAGCGGGTGCCCTCGGTGTCCCACAAGGAGATCCTCTGGGCAATGAAGCAGGGCGTGCACGTCTTCGGCGCCGCGAGCATGGGCGCGCTGCGCGCCGCGGAGCTGTCTGCCTTTGGCATGGAGGGCGTGGGGGAAGTTTTCAAGGCCTTCGCCAGCGGTGCACTGGAGGACGATGACGAGGTCGCGGTGGTGCACGCCGACGCCGAGGACGGCTACCGGCCGTTCTCCGAGGCGATGGTCAACATCCGCGCGACGCTCCAGGCCGCACGGGCCGCGGGGGTACTGGGCGAGGATACACAGCGCATGCTGGAGTCCTTCGCCAAGGGCCTCTTCCACGCGGACCGGAGCTGGCCCGAGCTCTTCCAGAAGGCCCAGGAGACAGGGCTCGACGCGGCCAGGATCGAGGCCTTCCGCCACTTCGTGACGGAGCATCGCGTCGACCAGAAGCGGCTCGACGCGCTCGCGCTGTTGCACACGTTGCGCGCAAGGCTGGAAGCGGGCCTTCCTCCGAAAGAACCGCTCTACGCCTTCTCCCATACGGACGCATGGGAGCACGTCCGCAGCAAGGTGGGGGACACTCTCGCCAAGAAGGGAGTGCGTTAGGGACACCGGGGGGTGAACCGCTACTTCGGCCGTAACCGTTCACCGGCTGGTGCTTGGTTGAGGGGACTGCCGGGCCGCGGACGGTGGGCGGGACGGCGCTCGACGGTGGTGGTCACGACGTGACACACCACACCGCCACTCGTGGCGGAACTTGCCCCCCAGGACGCACGGATTGCGAAGCTGGAGGCGCTGCTGGAAGCGGCGCGTGAGCGCATTGCGCACCTGGAGGAAGGGCAGACTCAATCAGCTAGCGCACGCCGCATGAGCCGGTGAACGGTTACCAGAAAGCATGGGGTCCCCCTTCATGGCGCCCGCGAGGCCTTATCGGGATGACGAAATACCCTGCCCCCGGAACTGTCACCTGCCCGGCTCACTTTTCCTGCGTTCTCCTCAAGAGGCTTCAGCAAGAAGGGGTCTGGATCCGATCCTGAGCGAGGGATGAGCTGACAGGCCATCGAGCGGCCGTGAGCCTGCGCATCGGCACGATGGAAGGCGTCTGGTGGGTTACCTCGATGGAGGTGGCAAGATGCCGAAGGTG
>NZ_RAWR01000233.1:0-16535 GCF_003986945.1 Corallococcus sp. AB018
CGAAGCCGCCGCCCCCGGCCATCAGCCACGGCCGGCCCGCGCCCCGGCCTCCTCCCGCCGACGAAGGTGCAGGCCCCGCGTCCAGGGAGAGGCCGCTTCCGACTATCGACTACGGGCGTCCGACGAAGCCGCCGCATGGCGAGCAAGGCCGTCCGTCCAAGCCCGCACCGGCCACCGGCTCCGCGCGTCCGGCGAAGCCCTCCCGGTCCAAGAACGCACGGGCCACGAAGCCCCCACGCGAGCAGGCGCCCCGGCCGGAAGGCACGACTCCCCCCGCCTCCCCTGCCCCGCGCGGCTCACGCCCGAAGCGCGGTGGACCGAAGAAGCATTAGCATCGCGGGCGGTGCGCTCTTGCACCGCGAGGGGGAACCGCCATGCGTTCAAGCATTCTCGTCCTGGGCCTGATGGCCTTCACCGGAGCGCTCCAAGCCGAAGCCGCGGACAAGCCCGTCGCGCTCATCTGGAAGGGCTCCAAGGACAAGGCCGAAGCCGAAGGCCAGGTGTACTCCTGGGGCAAATTCGAGAAGCTGTTCGAGAAGACCGGCCTCACCCTTCCGGAGGGCCACCCCAGGCTCGTCCAGAGCAAGACCGTCCCGGGCCTCAAACCCGGCTTCTGGGTCTGGCTCCTGGGCACCTGCCCGTCCGACGAGGCGGGTCCCGTCCTCGAACACCTCAAGCTGCTCGCCCCGGGGACGTACTCCCGCGAGGTGAAGCTCCCCACGAAGAAGCTCGCCTGCCCCAAGGCGCCGGAGTCCCCGCTGCTGGCCCGGGACGAAGTCCTCAAGGTTCCCCCGGACGCGACGTTGCGCGTGTTCACCCAGGAGGAAACAGAGTCCCCCGACGAAGAGGGAAACGGCAACACCGTCTCCCGGACCCGGTTCCACTTCGTCCTCTTTAGCAAAGACGGCGAGGTCCTCGACACGGCGGACACCGAGGGAGACATGGACGTCAGCGGAAACGACTCATCAGGGCCCATCGCCTACCGCTGCACGAACACGCGACTCGAAACGTCGAAGAACAAGGGCAAGGTGGTCCTCACCCGCCAGTGCGGCGCCAGCGGCTTCGCTGAGTGTGGCTCCATGGTGTCCGCGGACGAGAGCGTCACCGTGACCGCGACCGACCTCGCCGTGTCCGCGAGCGCCATGGAGCGCACGAACATCGAGCACGCCGAATGCGAATGAGCGCGTCCGCTCAAGGGAAGCGGTACACGGTGACGTAGCCGTCCTGGTGCACCATCTCGCCGCCCAGTTCGTCCGTGATGAACTGGTGGCGGATGGGGTGGAAGTAGTGCGTCACGTACCACTTGAAGTGGTGCTCCTTCAGGTAGCGCCGCATCTCGTCGCGCTCCTCCGGCGTGACGGTGCCGAACGCGTTGCGCATCCCTTCCGCCGCACGAATGAGCCGCGAGTTCACCAGCGCCGACTCCCGCACTGGCAACCGGGACAGCCGGGCGTAGGACACCGGCTTGCCGTGGAACATCTGCTCCCACTGCCCCTGCACGTTGTCCGTCAGCACCGCCGCGGGCATGGGCGCGTCGCGAATCTCATCGAACACCGGCGGCAACCGGGGAGTGGAGGGCACCACCATCTGGAGGCCCCGGTACTCCACGTTCGGAATCAGCGCCACCGCGAGCGCCACCGCCACGCCCAGCCGCGCATCCCGCCGGGACGCCCACGCGCCCGCGTGCGCCGCGGCGAACGCCACCAGCACCGACAGCGACAGGAGCGTGAGCAGGATGAAGCGCACCGGCATGCCCCCGCGCGAGAACAGCGGCACCACGTGCTTGAACACCACATACGGCATCGGAATCTGGACCTTGAGCGGCACGTTGAACGCCGTCAGCGGCTCCGACAGCGCCAGGTAGACGGCCAGCGCCAGCAGCAGCAGCACGTCCCGCCGCCACACCCGCTCCCGCCACGCGGGCACCAGCGCCACCGCGAGCGCCACGGCGAAGAGCAGCACCACCGGCGACACCCGGTCCTCCAGGCCGATGTTGAGCACCGTGCCCATGGACAGCACCGCGAAGCCCAACCCCAGCCCCAACCAACGGCGCCCCTCCGGCACGCCCCGCCACAGCGCGAAGACGGCCAACAGCGGCGTCAACCAGCCCAGGAACGTGCCGGTCTCCTCCAGGTTGGTCGACATCTTCATGCGCATGACGTTCAGGGAGAACTCACGCGCCTTCGCGGGCAGATCCGCCATCCAGGCCGAGCGCGTGTCCGGAATGAAGAACGCGTACAGGTCCGTGAAGTAGTCGGAGTCGCCGTGGTGGATTTGCAGCGGCGCGGGGAACGCATGCAGGAGCAGCGGCACCATGGGCGGCACGCACGCGAGCCCCGCCGCGATTCCCGCCACCGCCGCCCGTCGCACGAGCGGATCCTTCCACGTGTCCAGGGACAGCAGCGGCCCCCGCTTCCACCGCTCCGCCACCACCCACAGGAGTGAGAAGAGCGCGATGTAGACGAGGTAGTAGTAGTCACACAGCAACACGTACAACGCGCACAGCGCCAGCCCCACCAGCCACTTGCGCTTGCCCTCGTCCAGCCAGCGGAAGAAGCAGAGCAGGTAGAGCGGCAGTCCCTCCAGCGCGGTGAGGTTCAGGTGCGCCGTCGCGTGGGTCAGGTGGTAGCGCGAGAAGTTGAACACGCACGCGCCCGCCAGCGCCGCCGCCGCCGCGAGCCAGGGCCCATGGCCCGCGCGCTCCAGCAGGTAGCGCAGGAGCAGCCACGACGTGTAGCCCGTCAGCACGAACGAGCCGAACAGCACCACGTTGTACGCCGTCTCCACGGACATGAACGGCAGCAGCACCACGCCCCACAGCGTCTTGGCGGGGGCCAACGTGTGCCAGTACAGCTCGGCGCCCAGGGGCCAGTGGAGGAAGGGCACGAAGAAGGGGTTCTGCGGCTGCACCCAGAGGGCCTGCCGCATCCACCACAGGTGCCACATGTTCATGTAGACGTCTTCGCGTCCGCCCATCACGTATCCCTTCATCTGGGACACGAGCGGCCAGGTGTGGAACGCCGACAGCGCGAAGAACGTGAGCAACACCAGCGGGTGCAGCACCCGCCGCATCAAGGGGGACATAGGCGCGAGGGAAGGCTTAGAGGGGCCGCTCGGCGGCCATCAGCATGTTGTCGCCCAGGTTGAACGGGATGGACCAGCTGGACGGCACACCCCGCCGCACCAGGTCCAGCACCGGCCCCGCAGGCGTGAAGCTCGCGCCCACCTTCCGCAGCAGGTAGTCCGCGGAGATGATGTGCGTGTACGTCCGGACGTCCGTGACGCGGAAGCCCACTTCCTCCAGCATCATCGCCAGGGTGCGGCGGCCGAAATAGAAGAGGTGCATGTCCATCAGCCACGGCCACTGCCCGCCCATGAGGCGCGCCAGCAGACTGCCCGCGTCGATGGTGGACAGGTAGATGCGGCCGCCGGGGCGCACCAGCTTGAGCGCCGCCTTCAGCTCCTCGCGCGGATCCGCGAAGTGCTCCACCACGTCCCACAGCGTCACCACGTCGTACTGAAGGCCCTTCGCCGCCAGCTCCCGCAGGGGGAGTCCGTGCACCGTGAAGCCCAGGCTCCGAGCGTTGCCGGCCGCCCAGCGCGACAGCTCCAGCCCCTCCGGGCGGAAGCCCGACTCGCGCGCCACATCCAGGAAGTAGCCGCAGTAGGCGCCCACATCCAGCAGCGTGCGGTTCTGGGCAGGCCCCAGCTCGCGCAGCACGCGGCGGAAGGTGTGGTAGCGGTTGTCCTTCTCCGCGACGTAGAGCGGGTCCTCCACGTCCTGGTACGCCTGGAGCAGCGTGTCCGGGGACACGAGGGGCCACTGGAACATCATCCCGCAGTCCTCGCAGCCCCAGATGGGCGGGTGGCTCCGGTGGCCAAAGGACGTGCAGTTGTAGGCCGCCGCGCCCTGGGCCTGGGTGCCGCCGCGCGCCCGGTGACGCAGCCGCAGGCGCCCTCCCTTGCACAGGTAACAGGCATCCGGCACGGGGGCCAGGTGCGGTTCGGAGGCACGACGTGCGGCGTTGTCCATCATGGCGGCGCACCGTAGCCGCTGGGGCCCACCGCCTCAACACGTCGGGCGGAGCAAATCCGGCCCATGACGTCCATCGCACCCGCCAGCCTCCAGGCCCTAAGCTGCCTGCCTCCCCGAAGTCCCGTGACATGCGCGCCTTGAACGACCTCGCCTCCGCCCCTGCCCCGGCGCTCCAGTTGGGCCTCCCGGGATTCACTTTCGAAGACCTGTACCGCCCCAGTGGCCTGCGCCGGCTGGCGGAGCGCTTCGACGCGCGACTCCAGGGCGACGCGCCCGACCTGTTCCAGACCTTCGACGCCTACCGCAAGTCCGGAGGCGCCAGCCTCTCCGGTCCGGCGGAGTCCGAGCTGCTCATCCAGGTGGCCCGCCACGTCTCGCGCTTCGTCGCCACACTCTTCGGCATCACACCGGAGACCGAGCGACTGGCCAGCCACTTGCGCGGAGAGCTGCCCCTCTTCGACTTCAAGCGCGAGTTCATCACGCGCCGCGTCTTCAAGAAGGGCGCGCAGGACCGTCCGACGCTCGCGGAGTTCCCGTCGCTGGACGCGCGCATGCGCCTGCTCATGCAGCTTGGCTTCCCGGACGCGCTCGCGCACGGCGACCTGGAGCGAGGCCTCGCGGAGTCCATCCTCACGCTGCTCGACCTGGAGCGGCTCTACTCCGGCAACCTGCCTCCCGCGCACCAGGAGCGCGCCCCCGCCCTGCGCGAGCGGTGGGCCGCCCTGCGCGCCAGGCTCACCGCCACGCCCGAGGGCGAGGACGCGTTCGGCTCCAGCCTGGTGATGAGGGGCGACGACGCGGCGGAGCTCCAGGCCGTGCGCGCGCTGCTGTCGCTGGCGGACCGGTGGACGTACGCCCGCGCGCTGCACCCGGAGACCAAGGCCCTCTTCCACACCTGGCCCACGCTGCGGCTGCCCAAGCCACTGGTGTTCGACCAGCTGGTGCAGTTGCAGCGCCCGGACGCCCAGATGGAGGAGAAGACGGAGGGCCTGGAGCACCACCTGCGCCACCGCGACGGCTTCAAGCTCACCGACCGCCGGGGCACCCCGCGCGACGTGATGAACGAGGTGGACTACTGCGTCATCTGCCACGAGCGACAGAAGGACTCGTGCAGCAAGGGCTTCCCCGCGAAGGACCCGGTGGCGGAGGGGCACTCGTTCAAGAAGAACCCGCTGGGCATCCCGCTCACCGGCTGTCCGCTGGACGAGCGCATCTCCGAAGCACACGCGCTCAAGCGCGAGGGTGACTCCGTGGCCGCGCTGGCCATGGTGACGCTGGACAACCCCATGTGCGCGGGCACCGGCCACCGCATCTGCAACGACTGCATGAAGGCCTGCATCTTCCAGAAGCAGGAGCCGGTGAACATCCCGCTGGCGGAGACGGCCACGCTCACGGACGTGTTGGCCCTGCCATGGGGCTTCGAAATCCACGGCCTGCTCACGCGCTGGAACCCGCTCAACATCCGCCGTCCGTACGCCCTGCCCTACGTGGGCCGCAACGTGATGGTGGTGGGCCTGGGCCCCGCCGGCTACACGCTGTCGCACTACCTGCTCAACGAAGGGTTCGCCGTCACCGGCGTGGACGGCCTCAAGATTGAACCGTTCCCCGACGAGCTGGTGGGGCGCGGCGGCCACGCGCTCCAGCCCATCCACGACTGGAGCAAGCTGACGCGCGAACTGGACGAGCGCGTGCTGGAGGGCTTCGGCGGCGTCTCCGAGTACGGAATCACCGTGCGTTGGGACAAGAACTTCCTCACGCTCATCCACCTGACGCTCGCGCGCCGAGAGGGCATGCGCATCTACGGCGGCATCCGCTTCGGCGGCACGCTGACGGTGGAGGACGCGTGGGCGCTGGGCTTCGACCATGTGGCCATCGCCGCGGGCGCGGGCCGCCCCACCATCATCGGGATGAAGAACAACCTCATCCGGGGCATCCGCAAGGCGTCCGACTTCCTGATGGCGCTGCAGCTCACGGGTGCCTTCAAGCGCGACTCGCTGGCGAACCTCCAGGTACAGCTGCCCGCCATCGTCATCGGCGGCGGCCTCACCGGCATCGACACCGCCACGGAGCTGATGGCGTACTACCCGGTGCAGGTGGAGAAGACGCTGGAGCGCCACGAGAAGCTGGTGGCGGACCTGGGTGACGCCACCGTCCTCGCGCGCCTGGACGCCGAGGAGCGCGCCACCTACCAGACCTTCCTGGAGCACGGCCGCGCCGTCCGAGCCGAGCGACACAAGGCCCAGGCGGAAGGCCGCGCGCCGGACTTCATCCACCTGGTGCGCGCGTGGGGCGGCGTGAGCCTGGTGTACCGCCGGGGCCTCACGGAGTCCCCTGCCTACCGCCTCAACCACGAAGAGGTCTCCAAGGCGCTGGAGGAAGGCATCCGCTTCATCGAACGGATGAGCCCCACGGAGGCGCTGCAGGACGACTCGGGCGCGGTGCGCGCCATCCGCTTCGAGCGCATGGTGACGGTGGACGGCAAGCTCAAGGGAAGCGGCCAGTTCTTCGAGCTGCCCGCGAAGACGGTCTGCGTGGCCGCGGGCACGTCCCCCAACGTCACCTACGAGAAGGAGTACCCGGGCACCTTCCAGCTCGACGAGGCGAAGGAGTACTTCCAGGGCCACGAGCTGGTGGAGGACGGCAGCGGCTTCAAGCTCCAGCCGGTGGAGGCCCAGGAGGATCCCGAGGCGAAGGTGGGCTTCTTCACGTCCTACCAACGCGACGGCCGCTTCGTGTCCTTCTACGGCGACAACCACCCGACCTACGCGGGCAACGTGGTGAAGGCCATGGCCAGCGCGAAGGATGGCCACCCGCAGGTGGCGCGCCTGTTCGCGAAGGAGGTCGCGGGCCTGGACTTCAACGACACGGCCGCGCAGGACGCGCGCGAGTCGAAGCGCGCCACCCACTTCGCGACGCTGGACGAAGCCTTCCTCGCCACCGTCGTCGGCGTGAACCGGCTCACGCCGACCATCGTGGAGGTGGTGGTGAGGGCGCCCTTCGCCGCCAGCCACTTCTCCCCCGGCCAGTTCTACCGGCTCCAGAACTTCGAGCGGAACGCGCCGCTCGTGGACGGCGTGCGCCTCACCATGGAGGGCCTGGCCCTCACGGGCGCGTGGGTGGACAAGGAGAAGGGCCTGATGGGCACCATCGTGCTGGAGATGGGCTCCTCCTCCCGCCTGTGCGCGGCGCTCAAGCCCGGCGAGCCCGTCGTGCTGATGGGCCCCACGGGCGCGCCCACGGAGATTGGCCACAACGAGACGGTGGTGCTGGTGGGCGGCGGCCTGGGCAACGCGGTGCTCTTCTCCATCGCGCGCTCGCTCAAGGCGGCGGGCTGCCGCGTGGTGTACTTCGCGGGCTACCGGCTGAAGGCGGACTCGTTCAAGCAGGATGAGATTGAAGCCGGCACCGACCAGGTCATCTGGTCCGTGGACTCCGGCGACCTGCTGGACGTACGCCGCGCACAGGACGCGGCCTTCCGGGGCAACGTGGTGCAGGCCATGGTGGCCTACGCCGAAGGGAAGCTGGGCGTGAAGCCCGTCATCTCCTTGAGCGAGGTGGACCGCATCATCGCCATCGGCTCGGACCGGATGATGCGCGCGGTGGCGGAGGCGCGGCACGGCGTGCTCCAGCCGTTCCTCAAGCCGGGGCACGAGGCCCTCGGGTCCATCAACTCCCCCATGCAGTGCATGATGAAGGAGATCTGCGCCCAGTGCCTCCAGCGGCACGTGGACCCCGTCACCGGCAAGGAGACGTGGGTCTTCTCCTGCTACAACCAGGACCAGCGGCTGGACCACGTGGACTTCGTCAACCTGAACCAGCGCCTGCGCGGCAACACGGTGCTGGAGAAGCAGGGTGACGCCTTCCTCGCGCAGCTCCTGAAGAAGGCGCCCCAGCTCAAGCGGGTGTAGCTACCGCCGTATGCCCGCGAAGGCCTTGAGCATGTCCTGGTAGTTCTTCGTCAGGTCGGCCTCGCGGGCCAGCACCACGTCCACGTTGGCGTCGCCGAACTCCCGGCGCGCCTCCGGGAGCTTCTGGAAGGTCTCCACCTGGAGCCGCATGGACTCCACCTGCGGTGCCAGCTCCTTCTGCTGCTCCTCCGGCATGCGGGCCTGGAGCGCCTCCAGCTTCTTGAGCTCCTCCTCGTACTGGAGCGTGCGCCCCATCTGCCGCTGGCTGATGACGGCGGTGACGACCTCCGCGATGCGGTTGACCTCGTCCGTGGACAGCCCCGCCGCCTGGCGCGCGTCGACCTCCGCCTGCGCCTTGCGCTCGATGAGCTTCAGGCCGCTCCTGGCCTTCTCCATCGCCTGGGGGGTGCCCGCGTCCAGGAGCGGCCCCATGTCCTGGAGGCTGCGCATCAGCGACCCGTACACCTCCAGCATCTTGCGCTGGTAGCCGACGTACGCCTCCAGCTTCTCCTTCGTCAGGGCGTAGGGGCCGGACGGCGCGTCATCTCCAGCCTCCCTGGCCTCCCCACCCTCCAGGCGGGCGACCGTGCCCCTGGCGTCACCCGCGCCCTCCGGCCCCCCCTCCGCCGCGTCCTTGCGACAGGCGGACAGGGCCAGGACGACGGCCAGACACCCCAACAACTTGCGCATGCCACCTCCCGTGAACGCCAGTGGGTGGCCAGTGTATGCTCGGGTTGGCCCCCCGCGAACGGCGGTTCCCGAACGCCCGCAATGCGCAGGCTGTTCCGGGCACTGAACATTCGACTCATTACCTTTGACCAACCGGGCCACGGTCATGTACGAACCGCGGTCTTGTCGCGACCGGTGGAGGGACTTTGAGGATTTTCCTGGTAAGGCACGGCGATGCGGACGCAGAGATCCCCGAGGGGCTCGGCGACGAGGCGCGCGCGCTGACCGCGAAGGCCCGTACGAATGTCGCCGCGCATTTCGCGTCGCTGTCTGAGCGCATGGGGCCCATCAGCCTCATCCTCACCAGCCCGCTGGTGCGTACGGTGCAGACGGCGCAGATCCTCTCCAACTCCGTGAAGCATGAAGGCCTCCTGCGCGTGCATCGCTGCCTGCTGCCGGACATGCCGGTGGGAGCGGTGGAGCCCGTGCTCAAGGAGTACTCCGACGAGAACCTCGTCCTGGTGGGCCACCAGCCCTCCATGGGCGCGCTCGCGGCGCACCTGCTGGGGATGCAGTCCTTCCCCAAGCCGGTGAACCCGGGCACGGTCATCGCCATGGAGTGGCCGGACACGCCCACCAGCACGGAAGACCAGGTGCCCGGCGAGAAGGGGGAGAACCCCCCGGCGCAGCACCTGAAGTTCCTGTTCTACTCCGCCCCCGGCCAGCAGGTCCTCGACGTCATCCAGTGACGTCCGGGAGCGCGCGGCCATGATGGACGAAGCCCGCTACCATTCCCTCGTGGCCGCCGCGTTCAAGCGCATCCTGGCGGCCGCGGACACCTTCGACCCGGACGTGCTGGAAGCCGAAGCCACCGGTGACAAGGTGACGCTCACGGCCGCGTCCGGCGAGAAGTGCATCATCAACACCCAGCGCGCCGTCTGGCAGATCTGGGTGGCCGGCCAGGGCCAGGGCATCCACTTCAGCCACGACGATGCCTCGCGCGCCTGGAAGGACGACAAGGGCAAGGGGCTGGAGCTGTTCGCCTTCGTCTCGGACGTGGTGCGGCACCTCACCGGCGAAGCGCTCGTCTATCCAGCCTGAGGCCGTCCTGAAGGCCCGGCTGGGTTCCTGCTGAAGCCCGGAAGGAGGCCCGTGGCGACTGGCCACGGGCTTCCAGGCGTGACGACTCAAACCGTCATCACTTCCTTCTCCTTCTTGGCGACCAGGTCGTCCACCGCCTTGATGCCGGCGTCGGTCGCCTTCTGGACCTCTTCCGTGCGGCGCTTGAGGTCGTCCTCGGTGATCTTCTTGTCCTTCAGCTGAGTCTTGAGGGCCTCGTTCGCGTCGCGGCGGATGTTGCGGATGGCGACCTTGTGCTCCTCGCCCTTCTCCTTCACCTGCTTCGCGATCTTCTTGCGGGTCTCCTCGGTGAGCGGAGGAAAGGGCAGGCGGATCATCTCGCCGTCGTTCATCGGGTTGACGTCGAGGTTCGCCTCACGGAGGGCCTTCTCGATGTCCTTCAGCACGCCCTTGTCCCAGGGCTTGATGACGATGAGGCGGGGCTCCGGCGCGCTGATACTGGCAACGCCGTTGAGCGGCGTGGGCGTCCCGTACTGGTTCACCTTGATGCCGTCCAGGATGTTGGTGTTCGCCCGGCCGGTGCGCGCCTTGGCCAGTTCCCGCTTGAGGTCTTCCACCGACTTGTCGATACGGCCCTTCAGATCCGCCGTGTCAGCCATTGTGCGTCTCCTGTGAGAAGTGGGGGTGTTGTCAGTCCCGTCCGTGGCGTCCCTAGGCCCAGACGGTCTCGGCCGCGCCGACGATGGTGCCGAACTCGCCGTGGCCCGTGACGGCGCGCTGGATGTTCCCGCGCGTGCCCAGGTCGAACACGATGATGGGCAGCTTGTTGTCCATGCACAGCGAGATGGCCGTGGAGTCCATCACGTTGAGGTTCTGCTTGAGGACGTCCATGTACGTGAGCGACCGGTAGCGCTTCGCGGTCGGGTCCTTCTTCGGGTCCGCGTTGTAGACGCCGTCCACCTTGGTGGCCTTGAGGATGACCTGCGCGTTGATTTCCATCGCGCGCAGCGACGCGGCCGTGTCGGTGGTGAAGTAGGGGTTGCCCGTGCCCGCGGCGAAGATGACCACGCGGCCCTTCTCCAGGTGCCGCACGGCGCGCCGGCGGATGTAGGGCTCGGCGATCTGCTCCATCTTGATGGCGGACTGCACGCGCGTCTTCAGCCCCTGCTTCTCCAGCGAGTCCTGCAGCGCCATGGAGTTGATGCAGGTGGCGAGCATGCCCATGTAGTCCGCGCTCGCGCGGTCCATGCCCTCCGTGGCGCCAGCGACGCCGCGGAAGATGTTGCCGCCGCCAATCACGAGGGCGATTTCCAGGCCCGTTCTGGAGAGTTCCGCGACTTCCTCCGCGATGCGCGTGAGGGTGGGCGGGTGGATGCCGTACTTCCCCTCGCCCATCAGGGCTTCGCCCGACAGTTTGAGGAGGATGCGCTTGTAGGGAGAGGTGGATTCGGACATACGCGACCGCTTCTATCCCCCGCCCCGCGCCCAGGCAACGACGGAAGTCGTGACGCGCGCCGCACCGTCCAGTGCCGGGCGGACGGACGTGAAGGAAACAGGGCCTGGAATACCAAGGGCCGCGTTCCCGGCGCCCTTCCCCTGTGAGGAAGAGCCCCAGGCACGCGGCCCCAGGGTGAGACGGGAGGGACGGAGGCTTTAGGCCTGGCCCAGCGTCTTGGCGACCTCGGCGGCCAGGTCATCCTTCTTCTTCTCGATGCCCTCACCCACCTCGTAGCGGACGAAGCGGCGCACGGAGACCTTCTCGCCAATCTTGGCGGCGCGCTCGTTGATCATCTCGCCGACCTTCTTCTTGTCGTCCTTCACCCAGAGCTGGTCCACCAGGCAGACGCCCTCGTAGTACTTCTCCATCTTGCCCACGAGGATCTTCTCCAGCATCGCCTCGGGCTTGCCCTGCTGCTTGAGCAGCTCGCGCTGGATCTCCTTCTCCTTGTCCATCGCGTCGGTGGGGACCTCCTCGCGGCGGACGAACTTGGGGCCGGCCGCGGCGATCTGCATGGCCACTTCCTTCGCCAGGTCCTGGAAGTCCGGGTTGCGAGCGACGAAGTCCGTCTCGCAGTTGACCTCCACGATGACGCCGATGCGGCCGCCGTGGATGTAGGAGGTCACGATGCCTTCGGCGGCGACGCGGCCGGCCTTGCCCTCGGCCTTGGAGATGCCCTTCTTGCGCAGCCACTCCGCGGCCTTCTCGAAGTCGCCACCGGACTCGGCCAGCGCCTTCTTGCAGTCCATCATGCCGGCGTTGGTGCGCTCGCGGAGGTCCTTCACCATCTGGGCGGTGATCTCAGCCATGTCGTATCTCTTTCTTCATCGGCTCCGAGCCCGGCGGCGTGCGCTGGGGGCGGAGGACTGGGGTTCTGGGTACTGACGCCAAGGACGTAGAAAATGGAGACGGCCGGACAGCGGGCCTTGAGAGGTGCCGCCCGGCCGAACTCCGGAGACCGCGTTGGGAAAGCGATGAGGCCGGGCGGTTACTCCGCCGCCGGCGTGCTCTCGCCGCCAGCCTCGGGCGCCTGCTCCGTGGTGGCCGCGGTGGCCTTCATCTCCACGACGGGGCCGCGGCGCTCACCGCCACGGTCACCGCCGCCACGGCGGTCGTCACGGTCGCGGCGGTCGCCACGGCGCGGGCCACGGCGGTCGTCACGGCGGTCGTCACGGCCCTCGCGCTCCTCCTGCTCGTCGCGCTCGGCGGCGCCGGACGCACGGTAGCGAGCCGCACCCTCGAGGCACGCGTCGGCGATCTTGGACGTGAAGAGCTTGATGGAGCGGATGGCGTCGTCGTTGCCCGGGATGACGAAGTCGATGCCGTCCGGATCGCAGTTGGTGTCCACCAGACCAATCACCGGGATGCCCAGGCGGGTGGCCTCGTGGATGGCGATGTGCTCCTTCTTCGGGTCGATGACGAAGACGCAGCGGGGCAGCTTCGCCATGTCCTTCACGCCGCCCAGGTTCTTCTCCAGCTTCTCGCGCTCACGGTCGAGCTGGGCGACTTCCTTCTTGGGCAGGCGCTCGAAGGTGCCGTCCTCGGCCATCTTCTCCAGCGTCTTCAGGCGGTCGATGCCCTGCTTGATGGTCTTGAAGTTCGTCAGCGTGCCACCCAGCCAGCGGCTGGTGACGTGGAACTGACCGCCGCGGGCGGCCTCCTCCTGGATGACGTCCTGCGCCTGCTTCTTGGTGCCGACGAAGAGCACCGACCCGCCGCGCGCCGTGATGTCCGCCACGAAGCGGAAGGCCGCGCGGGCCATGGTCACGGTCTTCTGCAGGTCGATGATGTAGATGCCGTTACGGGCACCGAAGATGTAGGGCTTCATCTTCGGGTTCCAGCGCTTGGTCTGGTGGCCGAAGTGAACGCCGGCCTCGAGGAGCTGGCGCATCGTGATGCCGCTGGCAGCGGCCATCGCCTGGGCCTGCGTCTGCGTATCCTGCTGATCCATGGTGCGAGTACCTTCCGGTTGTTCCGCCACGCGCGTTGAGACCGCTGCCAGTCCTGGCCCTTCCACCGTGGAGGGGCACCGGGGACCGGTGACACGCGTGTGAGTAGTGGGTGCTGCTGACTGCCTCGGGCGGTGAAGCCCGGCCCCTACATAACAGGGCGCGGCGTCCTTAGCAGAACGCTCAAGAGGGGCGCAAGCTTCGGCACACCCTCCGTCCGGCTCCTACCTCCCCGAGGCCGCTCCCCTCCCCTCCAGGAAGGCGACCGGCGCGGCCCCGCTCCCCTTTCCAGGGAGGGCGACCGCGCCGGAAGAGCGCTTCCATCAGGTGTTCAGCGGCCTACGGGTTCGCTTCGTTGGCGCCGTGGCACTTCTTGTACTTACGGCCGCTGCCGCAGGGGCAGGGCTCGTTGCGGCCCACGGGCTTGGGGCCGGCGGCGGCTTCGCGCTGGGCGACCGGGGTGGCGGTGGCCTCCTCGATCTTCCCCTCGGCGTCCGCGCGGCCCTCCACGGCCTTCTTCTGCTGCTGGGCCAGCTGGCGCTGGATGCGGGCGGTCTCCTCCGCGGCGCTGGAGGCGGAGCGGGCCTGGACACGCATCATCTGGCTGACGAACTGCGTCTTGATGGCGTCCAGCATCTGCATGAAGCCCGTGTAGCCTTCCTTCTTGTACTCCTGCTTCGGGTCCTTCTGGCCGTAGCCGCGCAGGCCGATGCCCTGGCGCAGGTGGTCCATGGCCAGCAGGTGGTCCTTCCACAGCTGGTCGATGGTGGCCAGGTACCGGTACTGCAGGAAGCGCATGAAGTCTTCGCCGAACTCCTGCTCGCGGGCGGTGAAGACCTTCTCCGCCGCCGCGTAGATCTGCTCCTGGAGCTCGTCGCGGTTGCCGACGCCCTCGAAGCTCATCTCCAGGTTGAGCGACTCCTTCACGGAGTTGGCCAGCGAGGCGATGTCCCAGGTGTCGGAGCTGCGCGTGGGGGCGTAGGTGTCCGTCATCGACACGACGACGTCCTCCACGGCGTCCAGCACCATCTCCCGGAAGTCCGCCCAGGAGATGACGCGCTCGGAGCGCGTCTTCACGCGCGTCTTCACGTCCTCCTCGTACTCCACGAGCGGAACGCCCGCGCCCGACGCGAGCACCTGACGGCGCAGCTTGTAGATGGTGCGCCGCTGCTGGTTCATCACGTCGTCGTACTCAAGCAGGTTCTTGCGGATGTCGAAGTTGTGGCCTTCGACCCGCTTCTGCGCGCCCTCGATGGCGCGAGAGAGCCAGATGTGCTCGATGACCTCGCCCTCCTCCATGCCCAGGCGCTCCATCAGCATCTGGATGCGCTCCGACCCGAAGATGCGCATCAGGTCGTCTTCCAGGGACAGGAAGAAGCGGCTGGCGCCCGGGTCACCCTGGCGGCCGGCGCGGCCACGCAGCTGGTTGTCCACGCGGCGGGACTCGTGGCGCTCCGTGCCGATGATGAAGAGGCCGCCGGCGGCCATGACCTCTTCACGCTCGCGCTTGGTGAGCTGCTCGTTGTTCGCCTTCGTCTCCTCGAAGCGCTTCTCGTAGTCCGCCAGCGCCGCCTGGTAGGCGGTGAGGTCCGGGGGCTGCCCGTCCACGGACTCCGGCGGCTCCGGCGGCGCGCCCATCTCGCTCTTGGTCATGACCTCCGCGTTACCGCCCAGGAGGATGTCCGTGCCGCGGCCGGCCATGTTGGTGGAGATGGTGACCGCGCCCTTGCGGCCCGCCTGCGCGACGATGTCCGCCTCGCGCTGGTGCGCCTTGGCGTTGAGGACGTTGTGGGCCACGCCGCGCTTCTTGAGGAAGTTGGACACCACCTCGCTCTTGGCGATGGACACCGTGCCCACGAGCACCGGCTGGCCGGCCTTGTTCAGCTCTTCAATCTGGGCGGCGACGGCCTCGAACTTCTCGCGCTCCGTCTTGTAGACCACGTCCTGTTCGTCGCGGCGCTGCGCGTTGCGGTTCGTCGGGATGACGCGCACGTCCAGGTTGTAGATCTTCGCGAACTCTTCGGCTTCCGTGTCCGCGGTGCCCGTCATGCCGGACAGCTTGGAGTACATGCGGAAGTAGTTCTGGAACGAGACCGTGGCGAGCGTCTGGTTCTCGTTCTCGATCTTCACGCCCTCCTTGGCCTCGATGGCCTGGTGGAGGCCGTCGGACCAGCGGCGGCCCGGCATGAGGCGGCCGGTGAACTCGTCGACGATCTGCACCTCGCCGTCCTTCACCACGTAGTCCTTGTCGCGCTTGTAGAGCGTGTGCGCGCGCAGGGCCTGCTCGACGTGGTGGAGGGTCTCGATTTCGCCCGGGTCGTAGAGGTTGCCGACGCTGAGGCGCTTCTGGAGCTTGTCGATGCCGTCGTCGGTGAGGGCCACCGAGCGGTGCTTCTCGTCCAGGGTGTAGTCCTGGTCCGGCACGAGGCCCGGGATGACCTGGTCCACCCGGTAGTACTTGTCGGTGCTGTCCTCGGTGGGACCGGAGATGATGAGCGGCGTGCGGGCCTCGTCGATGAGGATGGAGTCCACCTCGTCGACGATGGCGTAGTTCAGCTCGCGCTGGACGTAGTCCTGCAGACGGAACTTCATGTTGTCGCGCAGGTAGTCGAAGCCGAACTCGTTGTTCTGGCCGTACGTGATGTCCGAGCGGTACGCGTCCTGGCGCTGCTTGTCGGACAGCTCGTGGAGCACGCAGCCCGTCGACATGCCCAGGAACTTGTAGACGCGGCCCATCCACTCCGCGTCGCGGCGGGCCAGGTAGTCGTTCACGGTGACGACGTGCACGCCACGGCCGGACAGGGCGTTGAGGTAGGAGGGCAGCGTCGCGGTGAGCGTCTTGCCTTCACCGGTGCGCATCTCCGCGATGCAGCCCTCGTGCAGGAACATGCCGCCGATGAGCTGCACGTCGTAGTGGCGCTGGCCGATGACCCGGCTCGCCGCCTCACGGGTGAGGGCGAAGGCCTCGAAGAGCAGGTCGTCGAGCGGCTTGCCGTTCGCGATCTCCTGCTTCATCCGGGCGGTTTCGCGCGCGAAGTCCTCGTTCTGGAGGGCCTTCATGCGGCCTTCCAGTTCGTTGATGCGGGCGACCTTCAGGCGGGCTTTCTTGAGCTCGCGCTCATTCTTGGTCCCGATGAGCTTCTTTAGCGTCCATTCAATCATGTTGGCTCTCTCGCCGGAGGATCCTCGAAGGAGCGCGGCGAGTGAAGGGAATTCCCAGGAGATGTAAGGGAGAACCAGACCAAAACCACGCGCGCCCCCCGAAACTTCCTCTCGGCTGGCCGCCCGGCGCGCGGTGGCCCAGAGTAAAGCGGAACCGAGTCCACGCAATGTCCCCTAAGCAGATTCACCGTCCCCGCGCCGCGAAGAGTTCTTCCGGCCGCTCCTCCCCGGGC
>NZ_RAWR01000234.1:0-16386 GCF_003986945.1 Corallococcus sp. AB018
CCTCCAAGGGCTTTCACGCCGGAGGGTCGTCCGGTGAAGGACCTCCCGGGATGGGCGCCACGACAGCCGGGGATGCCAGGGAAGCCGACTCCTCCTTCAGGCGCTCCAGCGTGGTGCGCGCGGCTGCCTGCTCGGCCTCCTTCTTGTTCCGGCCGCTGGCCCGGGCGTACACGGCCTCCCCGATACACACCTCCACCTCGAACACCTTGGAGTGCTCCGGGCCTGTTTCCGCCACCACGCGGTAGCGCGGCGACAGCTTGAGCTTCTCGTGGGCCAGCTCCTGGAGGAGCGTCTTGTAGTCCAGGCGGCCCGCGCCGGAGGCCACCTCCTCCACCAGCTCTCCGAAGATGCGGTCCACCAGGGACAGCGCCGGCTCCAGGCCGCCGCTCAGGTACACCGCGCCCAGCACGGCCTCCATCGCGTCCGCGAGCAGCGAGTTCTTGTCGCGGCCGCCGGACTGGGACTCGCCCCGGCCCAGCAGGAGCAGCTCGCCCAGGCGCAGGCTCCGGGCCACGCGGGCCAGGCCCTCCTCGTGGACGATGCGGGCGCGCATCTTGGTGAGCTCGCCCTCGGGGACGCCGGGGCAGCGGTCCATCAGCCGGTGGCTCACGGCCAGGTCCACCACGGCGTCGCCCAGGAACTCCAGGCGCTGGTTGTCCTTGAGGTTCTGGTCCCGGTTCTCGTTGACGTACGTCTTGTGCGTCAGCGCTTCCAGGGCCAGGTCGCGCTTGGAGAACTGCACGCCCAGGCGCGTCTCCAGGGTCTGCACCCGCTCCACCAGGGTCATCTTCTCCACGCGGCTCACTCCTGGGGGGCGTCCGGGCCCACGAGTCGCACGGCCTCGGGAGCGACCTTCAACAGCTCGGCCACCAGCTGCACGACGCCGGGGAACTCATCCAGTTCGAAGCGGCCCGCCCACACCTTGCCCTGGGTGCCCGCCAGGAGCCCCCGGAAGGTGCGCCCGGCGATGCGCGCGGCCGCGAAGCGGTAGGCCTTGCCCTCCACCTGCAGCTGCGCCAGCAACTCCAGGCTGCTGCGCGGCGGCACCAGCGACTGCGGGCCGAACTTCTCGACAATCTCCACGAAGCGCACCGGCTCCGCGCCCGACGCCGCCTGCGGAGCGCGCGCCACGGGCTCGCCGAGCAGCGCGGACAGGTAGCCCGTCAGCGCGGCCTTCTCGCGGAACTCGGACAGCTCGATGACGTGCCCGGCGGCGGTGACCAGCTCCTCGAGCCCGCGGATGGCCTGCGCGATGCGGAAGTTGCCCTGCCGGTCCGCCACCAGCTTCACCGCGAGCTGGCCCTCCCGCACGTCCGTGGACAGCACCAGCGACTGCGGATCCACGTCCGCCGGCAGGCCCAACAGCTGCAGCTCCTCCGAGCGGCGCTGCAGGTGGAAGACGTGGTCGCTGAAGGTGTCCAGCAGGAGCGCCTGCATCTCCTCCGCCGCGTCGATGGCGGACAGGAGGATGGGCGTCATGCCCACCACGGCTGGCGGCGCGATGGGGATGAGCCGGTCCCCCATCACCTGGAAGGTGATCTCGGTGATGAAGTCCTTGGTGATGGGATTCACCAGGGACGCGGCTTCCAGGTCCAGCACCACTTCGACGCCGGACGGCTCCTCACGAACCTGGAGCCCCAGCTCTCGCAGCCGAGCGGTATCCATCAGGCGCCTTTGAAGGTCTCGCGGGCGATGATGGTCCGCTGGATCTCGCTCGTGCCCTCGCCAATCTCACAGAGCTTGGCGTCGCGCAGGTAGCGCTCCACGGGGAACTCGCGCGTGTAGCCGTAGCCGCCATGGATCTGCACGGCCTTGTTGCACCCGCGCATGGCCGCCTCGGAAGCGAACAGCTTCGCCATGGAGGCCTCCTCCGAGTACGGCTGACCCGCGTCCGCGAGCCGCGCCGCGCGGTGCACCAGCAGCCGCGCCGCCTCCAGCTCCGTCTTCATGTCCGCCATCATCCAGCGCAGTCCCTGGAACTCGCCAATGGGCTGGCCGAACGCGGTGCGGTCCTTGGAGTACGCCACCGACTCCTCCAGCGCCCCGCGCAGGAGGCCCACCGACAGCGCGCCGATGGTGATGCGGCCCTTGTCGAGGATCTTGAGCGTGTCGATGAAGCCGCGGTCGACCTCGCCCACGATGGCGTCGTCACCGACCTCCACGTTCTCCATGATGAGCTCGGCCGTGTCCGACGAGCGCATGCCCAGCTTCCCGTGGATGGAGCGCTGGCTGAAGCCGGGGATGCCCTTCTCCAGCACGAAGGCGGTGATGCCCTTCTGGCGCTTCTCCGGCGACGTGAGCGCCAGCACCACGAACACGTCACCCACCGTGCCCTGGGTGATGAACATCTTCGCGCCGTTGAGCACCCACTTGTTGCCCTTGCGCACGGCGGTGGTGCGCATGCCGGACGCGTCCGAACCGGATCCCGGCTCGGTGAGGCCCCACGCGCCCAGCCACTCACCGGAGGCGAGCTTGGGCAGGTAGCGCTGGTGCTGCGCCTTGTTGCCGAACACGCGCACGTGGCTGGTGCCCAGGCCGTTGTGGCTGGCCACCGTGAGCGCGAGCGAGCCGTCGTAGCGGGCGATCTCCTCCACGGCCACCGCCACGGCGAGCGAGTCCATGGCCGCTCCGCCGTACTCGTCGGAGACGAGCATGCCCAGCACGCCCAGCTGCCCCAGCTCCTTCACCACCTCCATGGGGAACTTCTCGTCCTTGTCCCACTCGCGCGCGTACGGCTTCACGCGGCGTTCGCAGAATTCACGGAGGGAGGCCTGCAGGGCGCGGTGGCTTTCAGGAAGTTCGAAGTCCATGGTCGGGTGCGGAATCTAGAGCGTGAATGCGGGTGGGGGAACTTCAGACGGGGTGGACGCCGTGCTTCTTCTCCGCACGGGGCTGGAACCGGTCCGCATAAAGCGAATAACGCTGCATCAATTCCCCGCGCAGGGAGTCGCCGGGGACCACGGCGTCGATGATGAGCTCGCTGGCCAGCTTGAAGATGTCCACGTCCTGCTTGTACTCGTCGCGGAGCTTCTGGACGAAGGCTGGCCGCTCGGCCTCCGGCAGCTCTTGGATCTTGTTGAAATAGACGGCGTTCACCGCCGCCTCCGGGCCCATCACGGCGATCATCGCCTGGGGCAGCGCCAGCGTGGCCTCCGGGGCGAATCCGGGGCCGCTCATGGCGTAGAGGCCGGCGCCGTACGCCTTGCGCACCACCACGCAGATGCGCGGCACGCTGGCCTCCGACACCGCGGAGATCATCTTCGCGCCCGCGCGGATGATGCCCGCGCGCTCCACCTTGGTGCCGATCATGAAGCCCGGCACGTCCGCCAGGTACAGCAGCGGGATGTTGAACGCGTCACACAGCCAGATGAACCGGGCCGCCTTGTCCGCGCTGTCCACGAACAGCACGCCGCCCTTGTACTTGGGCTGGTTCGCGACGATGCCCACCGGACGGCCGCCAATGCGCGCCAGGCCGGTGATGAGTTCCTGCGCGAAGAGCTTCTTCACGTCGAACCAGCTGCCCTCGTCGATGAGCTCCGCGATGAGGGCGTGCATGTCGAACGGCTTGTTCTGATCCGGCGGGACGATTTCGTCCACGCGCTTGCCGCTGTGCTTGGGCGCCTTCAGTTCGACCGTCGGCGGGGCCTTGGAGAAGTTCTCCGGGAAGAAGGCCAGGTACTGCTTCGCGGCGGCGATGGCGTCCTGCTCGGTCTTCACCAGCACGTCGCCCACGCCGGACACGGAGCAGTGCATCTTCGCGCCGCCCATCTCCTCCAGGGTGACCCTCTCGCCGATGACCATCTCCGCCATGCGGGGGCTGCCCAGGTACATGGAGGCGTTGCCCTCCACCATGATGACCAGGTCGCAGAACGCGGGGATGTACGCGCCGCCCGCGGCGGACGGGCCGAAGAGCAGACAGATTTGAGGGACGAAGCCCGACAGGTGGACCTCGTTGTAGAAGATGCGGCCCGCGCCACGTCGGCCGGGGAACATCTCCACCTGGTCCGTGATGCGCGCGCCCGCGCTGTCCACCAGATAGAGCAGCGGGCAGCGCAGCGCCTTCGCCGTCTCCTGGATGCGGAGGATCTTCTCCACCGTGCGCGCGCCCCAGCTGCCCGCCTTCACCGTGGAGTCGTTGGCCATGATGGCCACCGCGCGCCCGTCGATGCGCCCGACGCCGGTGATGACGCCGTCGGAGGGCAGCTCCGGGTCCAGGTTGTTGGCGAGCTTGCCGTCCTCCACGAAGGAGTCCGCGTCCACGAGCAGTTGGATGCGCTCGCGCGCGAAGAGCTTGCCCGCCTCCGCGTTCTTCGCGTGGTACTTGGGCGCGCCGCCCTTCTCCACCTGGGAGACCTTCTCGAGCAGTTTCTGATCTGAGGACATGGCCGTCGTCCCATACCAAGAAACCCCTGGCCTGGCTGCCTTCTTGCCATGCCGGCCACCAGCCGTGCCGTCCAACGGACGACGCATGAGGCCACGGAGGAGCGCTTCGGGGGGGTGTCGCTTGGGGCTTCCCTGCCTACCTTCATGCTGCACGGGGGGTGTGCACCCAGGCGGGCCACACTCGCCCCGTGAACCGCATCCGGCCCAGGAGGGACCCATGTTCAGAGCGAAGAAGGCGACGTGGCAGGCGAAGGCTTTTGCCAAGAGCAAGTTGTACCGCCAGTTCCTTGCGCACCAGCTGCTGGATCAGCTGCCCGACTACGCGGACAAGGCAGGCAAGGTCGCGCGGAAGTCCTGGGACAACTTCGACCCGGACGACGCGCTGCGCTATGTGGGATTGACGACGTACAAGCCGGCGCGCGTGGGCATGGGCGGCCTGGGGGCGTTCCTGCTGGGCGCCGCCGCGGGCAGCATCGTGGCCCTGCTGATGGCCCCGAGCCGCGGCACGGAGCTGCGCACCACCGTCAAGGACAAGGCGATGGGCTACATCAACAAGCAGGGCGTGAACATCGGCGGCGAGAAGACCGCCAGCGCCTGAAGCTGAGTTGAGGGAAGCAACCAGGGGCAGCATGTCCGCGGGCAACCGCGGGCCTGCCGCCCCTGTCGCTTTCGGAGGACTCAGCGGCCTTTATAGACAGGAGGACGCTTCTCCGCGAAGGCGCGGAGCCCTTCCAGCCGGTCCTCCGTCTTGAGCACCTCCTCGTACTTCTTGAGCTCCAGCGCCAGCGCGTCGTCCAGCTCCAGGCCGGTGCCCTCGTCGATGGCGTGCTTGGCGGTGGCCACGGCCACGGGGGCGTTCTCCACCACGGCCTCCGCGAGCTGGAAGGCGACCTCCAGCAGGTGCCCTTCCGGGGCCAGCCGGTTCACCAGGCCGATGGTGAAGGCCTCCGCCGCGTTCACGCGCCGGGCGGTGAGGATGAGGTCCTTGGCGCGCCCGGGGCCGATGAGCCGGGACAGCCGCTGGGTGCCACCGCCGCCGGGGATGATGCCCAGCTTCACTTCCGTGAGGCCCATCTCCGTGGCGGGCGAGGCGACGCGCAGGTCGCACGCCAGGGCCAGCTCCGTGCCGCCGCCGAAGGCCGCGCCGTTGATGGCGGCGATGAAGACGCAGTCGCTCTTTTCAATCGAGCGCAGGGTGACGCGCAGGCCGTTGAGGAAGGCGCGCACCTCGTCTTCCGACATGGTGGTGCGTTCCTTGAGGTCCGCGCCCGCGCAGAAGGCCTTGTCACCCGCGCCAGTGAGGATGACGGCGCGCACGGCGCGGCCGGAGGACACGCGGGACACGAGCGCGTCCAGCTCCTGGTGCATCGCGCGGCTGATGGCGTTGCGGCGGCTCTCCCCGTCGATGGTCCAGATCTCGATGGCCCCTCGGGCCTCGACCTTGAACTCCGGCATCTTCGCTCCCCGTGACGGACCGCGCTGGGCGGCCCGCGTGAATGGCGCGCAGCCTGAAACCTGTTCTCCAGTCTGGCAAGCCGTAAACGGATAGGATCCTGCCCCATGTCTTCGCGCTCAACGACGAAACATCCGTGGCGGTGGCTGCCCGGCCTGGTCACCGTGTCCGCCCTGCTCGTGCTCGCCCTGCCGCTCGTGGCCCTGGCACGCGGCGGTGGAGGCGAGCACTACACGTCCGGCCGCGACCGCAACAACGGCGGCGGCGGGGGCGACGGCCTGCCCTTCTGGCTGATCTTCGACCTGATCCGGCTCATCTTCCTCTACCCGAAGGTGACCGTCCCGCTGCTGATCATCGGCGGCGGCGCGTACTGGCTCTACAAGCGCAACCTGCACCCGGACGCCACCACCCGGCGCGCGTTGGATCAGCGCGAGGCGGAGGTGCGCACGGAGGTGTCCGGCCGCGACGTGCAGGGTTGGGTGAACGCGCTGAAACTCAAGGACCCGTCCTTCCAATTGGAGCCCACGCTGGAGAAGGTGCGCTGGCTCTTCATCGAGCTGCAGAAGTCGTGGTTCCGCCGGGACATGACGCCGGTGCGCCCCTTCCTGTCGGACGCGACGTGGCAGCGCTTCAACGTGCAGCTCGGGCTGATGCAGGCGCAGGGCGTGCGCGACGCGCTCGCGGACATGAAGGTGCTGGACGTGCAGCTCATCGGCCTGCACCAGACCCCGTGGTACGACAGCATCCACGTGCGCGTGCGCGCCAGCATCCGCGACACGGACGTGCCCGCGAATCAGACGGACGCGCAGGCCATGGCCGCCGCCAGCAAGGTGGCGCCGGAGACGTTCACGGAGGTGTGGACCTTCGTGCGCAAGCCCGGTGCGCAGACGCGCATCGGTGAGGACCTGTTCCAGGGCAAGTGCCCCAACTGCGGCGCGCCCTACAAGGGCGGCGCGTCCAACACCTGCGAGTTCTGCAACGCGGTGGTGAACTCCGGTAACTACGACTGGACGCTCTCTGAAATCACGCAGGGCGTGGAGCACGTGCGCCACCACAAGCAGGTGGACGGCCTGATGCAGGCGCGCGCGGACGACCCGGCGCTCAACCTGGAGATGCTGGAGGACCGCGCGTCGCTGCTGTTCTGGAAGTGGATCGACGCGCAGAGCCGCAACGAGACGCAGCGCCTGACCAAGGTCGCCAACGCGGACGCCCTCACGAAGCTCAACGCGGAGCTGGGCCAGCTGGCGAAGCAGGGCCGGCGGCGCGTCTTCCTGGAGTGCGCGGTGGGCGCGGTGGACGTGCGCGCGCTGGAGGTGCACCCGGAGTCCTTCGACGAGGCGCAGGTCGAAATCCGGTGGAGCGCTCGCATGGGCATTGGCCCCGCGAACGAGAAGCCGCCCAGCCTGCCCACGGTGCCGCAGCGGTGGGTCTTCACGCTGCTGCGCCGCCACGGCGCGAAGACGAACACGGACACCGGTATGTCCACGGACCGCTGCCCGCAGTGCAACGCGCCCACCACCAACAGCGCGGCCAACACCTGCGAGTTCTGCGGCACGGTGCTGGGCAACGGCGAGCGCGACTGGGTGCTCGCGTCCGCCCTCCCCTTCGAGTCCTGGAACGTCCACCACGCGCAGCGCACGTCCCGGAACGCGGCCCGCTACCAGGAGGCCCGCCGGTCCGAGCGCGGCACCGTCGCCCCCCCGCCCGTGGACGTCGGCGGACATGGCGTTGACGACGGCGTTGACGATGGCGACCGGGTGGTGACGGACGTGAAGGAGCGCGAGCGGCTGCTCTACATGATGGCCGCCATCGCCGCCGCGGACGGCGAGGTCTCGAACGCCGAGCGCCGCCTGCTCAAGCTGTGCGCGGAGCGCTGGAGCGTGTCGTGGGCCAACGTGGAGATGGCCCTCAACGCCGGGCCGCAGCTCTTCGAGCGCCTGGTGCCGCGCGGCAGCCCGGAAGCGGAAGTCTTCCTGCGCCACATCGTGGAGATGGCCCTGGTGGACGGCCGCATCGACCGCAAGGAGCGGAAGATGCTGCAGATCGCCGCCCAGCACCTGGGCCTGGAGGAGAAGCTTCCGGCGCTGATCGGGGACCACTGAGCAAGTGGTCCCCGGTGGGGAGGCTCAGGTCTGCGCGCGGCGGGTGGCCTTCTTGTCCCGCTCGCCGAGCGCGGCCTGGAGGTACTTGCCCGCGAGCTTCCGGCCGATGAGCTCCTGGGCGATCTCCCCGGCCTCCACCAGCTTGTCCAGGTCGATGCCGGTGTCCACGCCCATGCCGTGCATCATGAAGACGGCGTCCTCGGAGGCCAGGTTGCCCGCGGCGCCGGGCGCGTAGGGACAACCGCCCAGTCCGCCGATGCTCGCGTCGAACGTGGTGACGCCCGCGGACAGGCCCACCAGCGCGTTGGCCAGCGCGGTGCCTCGCGTGTCGTGCAGGTGCAGCGCCAGCGTGTCCACCGGCATGTGCTGGAGCAGCGCCGTGAGGATCTCCTCCGTCTGCCGAGGCGTGCCCACGCCAATCGTGTCGCCCAGGCTCAGCTGGTAGATGCCCGCGTCCACCAGCTGCCGGCAGATGTCCACCACGCGCTCCACCGGGACGTGTCCCTCGTAGGGGCAGCCCCACACGGTGGACAGGTAGCCGCGCACGCGCATGCCGGCCTTGCGGGCGGCGGCCGTCACTTCCTTCGCGCCGGCCAGCGCCTCCGCGATGGTCTTGTTGATGTTCTTCTTGGAGTGGGCCTCCGACGCGGAGATGAACACCGCGGCCTCCTCCAGGCCCGCCGCCTGCGCGCGCTCCAGGCCCTTCAGGTTGGGCACCAGCGCGGAGAAGACGACTCCGGGGCGGCGGCCCACCTGTTTGAGCAACTCCTCCGCGTCCGCCAGCTGGGGGATCCACTTGGGCGACACGAACGACGTCACCTCGATGCGCTTCTCCCCCGCGGCGACCAGGGCGTTGATGAGCCGCGCCTTGTCTCGGGTGGGCAGCGTGCGGAGCTCGTTCTGCAGGCCGTCGCGGGGGCCGACCTCGTACACGTCGACCCGGCGGGGCAGTTGCCCCAGCAGGCCGACCCGCGTTCGCGATGTCTCTTTCGGATCCACTGGACGTGTCCGGGGCTCCGTCACCGGCGCCCGGCTCCCACGATGAGGTCGGTCGACTCGGGTGTCATCGGCGCGGAGTCCAGGCCGCCGTGCACCCACTGCACCGAAAAGCCCGTGCTTTCCAACAGCCCCTTCAGTTCCGCAAGAGGATAGTAACGAAGCGTGTACGCCGCCCGCAGCACGCGACCGTCAGGCAAGGTGAGCTGACGCTGCCCGACATCCCTTCCACGCGTCGCGTCGAAGCGGCTCTCCTCCTCCAGGAGACTCCCATCCGGTAACCGCTCGCGGAACGATGCGCCCGGACTTCCGGCCAGCCGCTCATAGGGAACCGTCTGGAACACCAACCGCCCGCCGGGCCGCAGCGCCCGAGCCACCTCGCGCAGCACCTGGACATGCTCCGCGTCGCTGAAGGCGAAGAGTGTCGAATACCAGGCGTAGGCGCCCCCCAGGGTCGCGTCCTGGAAGGGCAGCGCCCGCAGGTCGCCTCGCACCACGGGGAAGCCGGGGCGGCGCAGGCGAAGGGACAGCGGATCCAGCTCCAGGCCCACCACCCTGCCCGCGAGCGAGCCCTCCGTGTTGAGCCGCGCCGCGTGCCGGCCGTGGCCGCAGCCCAGGTCCACCACCGGGCCCTCCACGTCCGCGAACGCCCGGGACAGGTAGTCGACTTCCCGGGCCGTCACCGCCTCGGAGAGGTACGGCAGCGTGCTGCGCAGGTACAGCTCTCCGAAGAAGTCGCTCACGGCCGTGCGCGCTTCAGCGCTTGAGGGCGGGCAGCTTCTCGCGCAGGCGGCGCACGGCTTCGTCCAGCACGCCCTCCGTCTTGCAGAAGGCGAAGCGCGCGAAGCGCTGTCCCAGGTGCCGGTGCTCCGGGCCGTAGAAGACGCTGGGCGGGATGCCCGCGACGCCCACCTCCGTCACCAGGTGCCGGCAGAAGGCCACGTCGTCCGCGAAGCCGTACCCGGCGATGTCCGCGAGGATGAAGTAGCTGCCCTCCGGCGAGAAGGCCTGGAGCCCCGCCTCGCGCAGGCCCGTGAGCAGCCGCTCGCGCTTGGACGTGTAGAGCGCCGTCAGCTCCTGGAAGTAGCTGTCCGGCAGCCGCAGCGCCACGGCCATGGCGGCCTGGAACGGCGACGCGGTGGCGAAGGTGACGAACTGGTGCGCGCGCTGCACCGCGTCCCGCAGCGGCGGCGGCGCGATGATCCAGCCGACCTTCCACCCGGTCAGGCTGAAGGACTTGCCCGCGCTGCTCACCGTCACCGTGCGGTCCGCGAGCACCGGCACCGTGGCCGCGCGGATGTGCTTCGCGGGGGCGAAGACGATGTGCTCGTAGACCTCATCCGCCAGCACCTTCACGTCGTGCTCGGCGCAGAGGTTGCCCAGGAACTCCAGCTCCTCGCGCGTGAAGACCTTGCCCGTGGGGTTGTGCGGCGAGTTGAGGATGAGCAGCCGCGTCTTCGGACCGAAGGCTGCGCGCACCTCGTCCCGGTCGAACCACCACGTGGTGTGCTCCGCGTCCGGCGGGCGCAGCGGCACGAAGCGCGGCGTGGCGCCCACGAAGGCGATGTTGGCGTCGTACGAGTCATAGAACGGCTCGAAGGCCACCACTTCATCGCCCGGATCCACCAGGCCCAGGATGACGTCGAGGATGGCCTCCGTCGCGCCGCTGGTGACGGTGACCATCGTGTCCGGGTCCACGGCGTGGTTGTAGAAGCGCTGCGCGTGCTCGGCGATGGCGTTGCGCAGGTCCTTGGCGCCCATGCCGGGGGCGTACTGGTTGACGCCGCCCTGGATGGCCTTCCACGCCGCTTCCTTCACGGCGTCCGGCCCGTCGAAGTCCGGGAAGCCCTGCCCCAGGTTCACGGCCTGGTGCTTCAGGGCCAGCGCGCTGAACTCGGAGAAGACGGTGGTGCCGAAGCGGGAGACGCGTTGCGCGAGCACGGGCCGGGGGGACATGGGTCAGGCCTCTGGAGGCCAGCGCACGTCCACCCCGAACCCCGGGGCGACCGGCTGGCGGTTCAGGGCCGGACGATAGCGTCCGCGGGCACGGAACGCGCGCCTTGTTCCACCGCGCGCTGCCGGGCGGAGCGGGACAGGGCCAGCGCCAGCCCCGTCACCACCATCACCAGGGGCACCGCGCAGATGAGGTCGATGGCGTAGTGGAACCGCCCCGCCAGCGTCGCGAAGATGAGCCCCATGCCCGGGAAGAGCATCACCCAGAAGAAGCGGCGGGCGAACCGGAACGCGTAGAAGAGCACCACCAGCATCACCCCGGTGTGCCCGGACGGGAAGCAGTCCCGGGTGTACACCGGCGTGCGCATCATGGACTCCAACAGCGGCGTGAGGATCCACCCCTGCGTCGCCGGCCCGTCGAACGCGCCGATGAGGAAGTACCGGGGCCCCACCGCGGGCACCAGCGAGTACGCCGCGTAGTTGAAGCCCAGGAGCAGGCCCAGACCCAGCAGGTACTCGTCGAACGCGGGCGTGGACCCCCTGCCCCGGGCGTACAGGTAGACGCCCAGGAGCAGCGGCCACATGAAGTGCCCGTAGTAGCAGAGCATCAGCACGTCGTTGAGCCAGGGCGGAATCACGTGCGCCAGCGCCACCGCGGTCTGGAAGCCGAACAGCTTCTGATCCACCGCGATGAGCTGGGCGTCCTTCACCACCGGGTTCATCCAGTCCACGATGGGACCCAGCCACCCGTGGGCCAGCGCCGACACCGGCAGGAGCCAGAAGTCCGCCACGATGGCGATGAGCGGCTGGCGCGGGAAGCGCGCTTCCAGCATGCGCATGGCCGGCAGGCCCAGCGCGAAGAAGAGGAAGAGGAGCGCGTTGCGGCCGGAGTGCGGAGCCCAGCGGGCCGGACCCACGCACACCAGGGCGGCCACCGAGCAGGCCACCATGAGGACGAGGTCCACCTGCCGGAAGCGCACGAGCGCTTCGTCCGAGGACGTCACGAGGGGCCGCACGCGGCCTTCGCTGAATGACCAGATGCTCACGCCGATTTGCGCTCCCCCGGCGACTCGGCCGGCAGCTCGCCGGCCCCCCCGAGATTGAGGCTCCGCACCACCGCGCCCGACTCCGGCGCCACCGCGGACCGCCGCCCCTTCCACCGCTCCAACAGCGCCAGCATGGCCGGGAAGAACACCGTCGTTCCCAGGAAGGTGCTCACGACCCCTAGTAGGGCAATCTGTCCGATGCTGCGCAAGCCCTGGTGGTTCGCCACGAGGAGCGCTCCGTAGCCCGCCGCGTTGGACAGGGTCGCCACCACCGCCGCGAAGCCGGTGTTGCGCACCACCCGGCCCAGCGACCCGGGGCCCTCTTCCTCGTACCGGTGGAACAGGTGCACCGAGTTGTCCACCGCGATGGCCAACAGGTTGGGCAGCACCACCGCGTTGATGAAGTTGAGCTGGACGTCGAACAGGTACATCCCGCCCGCCAGGCACGTCATGCCCAGGAACAGCGGGCCCGCCACCAGCAGCGCGCGCTTGAAGCTGCGCAGGCTGGCGAGGATGACCAGGAACACCACCACCGCCGCGGACCAGAGGATGAACGGCCCGTCCATGCGCACCAGGGAGAAGATGCGCGCGGCGATGCGGTTGCTGTCCAGCACCGCCAGGTCGATGCCCTTCGCCTTCGCCCCGGCCACCACCTCATCCAGCTGACCCGCCCAGCGGTGCAGGTCCTGCGTGTCGTAGTTCGACACGGACGGGAACAGCAGGAGGAACATCCCCTTGCCGTCCAGCGCCTCGAAGCGGCGGCGAGCCTCCACCGGCAGCTGGTCCAGGCCGTAGGGCTTCGCGTCCACCATCTCCCGCAGGTCCTTCACGCGCGGGTCCTCCTGGGCGGACTTCGGCAGCCCGTCCAAGAGCGTCCGGATACGGCCCATCTCCGCCTCGTGGCCCGCCACGTCGGAGGGCACCAGGTCGCTCAACGACGCGGTGCGCAGGAACACGGAGTTGGCGCCGTTCTTCGCCTTCACCTGGGCGATGACGGCCTCCACCTCGCGGACCTGCTCCAGCGTATCCACCGCGAGGATGGCCGGGTTGAGCGGCGCGCCAATCTGCTCCGTGATGTGGTCGTCCAGCCGCGACGCCGGCGAGTCCCCCTTCAGGTTGCGCAGGTTGGTCTCGAAGCCCAACCGGGGCGCGATGCCCACCGAGTACGCCGCGAAGCCCACCACCGACAGCGCCACCGCGACGATGACGCCCGTGGGCCAGCGCCGCCACTCCTTCGCGGGAGCCGGAGCCGACTCCACGACCGGCGCGGAGGCCTGGGCGTTGGCTGCCGTATCGCGGCGGAACGGGCGGATGCGCTCCGCGATGGCGAGCAGCGACGGGCCCAGCGCGTACGCGGACAGCACCGCCATCAGCACGCCCACGCCCGCGAGCAGGCCGAACTGCTGGAAGGCATGGAACTGCGCCAGCACCAGCACGAAGAACGCCGCCGCGTTGGTGAAGGCGGACGTCAGCGCCCCGCTGAAGGTGCCGCGCACCGCCGCCGTGAGCGCCTCCTTCACGCCGAGCCGCTCGCGCTCCTCCCAGTAACGCATGGTCAGGTGGACGCCGTACTCGATGCCCAGGCCAATGAGGATGGCGACCAGGAAGCCCGTCACGATGTTGAGGTGACCGATGGCGCCCTGCGCGAACGCGAACGTCAGCACCAGCCCCACCATCACCGGCACACCCACCACCGCCAACGCGGAGATGCGCCGGGTGGCCAGCAGGATGAGGCCTACGGCGATGAGCGCGGACAGCATGCCCGCGTTGGACAGGTCGCCGCGCATCACCGCGTCCTCTTCGATGCGGTTCTGGAAGTTGCCCGTCGCCTCCAGCGTCACGCCCGGGTACTTCTCCGCCGCGAGCTTGCGGCCCGTGTCGAACACCGTGGCCACGAAGTTGCGCGCGAACTCCAGGTCCCCCGCCGTCCCCGACGGCTTGATCATCAGGTAGACCTCGGTGCCCTCCTTGTTCGCCAGCGTCTCCGGCAGCGCCGTGTCCGGGGTGTGCTTCTTCGCGATCTCCTCGAAGGTGGGCGGCGCCTCCTCCGTGCCCAGGTCCACGAAGAGGGGGCTGGCGCGCTCCCTTTCGTAGCGGACGCGGGCCTCCAGGTCCTGACGCAGGGAGGCGACCTCCGCCGTGGGCAGGAGAAGCAGGCCGTGGCGGCGGAAGAAGGCCACGTCATAGTGGTGCTCGACGTAGCGGACCGTCGGCAGGGCCTCCAGGCGCCTCTGGAACTCCGTGGCGTAGGCCTTCAAGGCCTCCGGGGCCGCCCCCTTGGCCATGATGACCAGGTAGCCGTCTCCGCCCGCCTTCTCTGACACGCGTGTCAGGTCCCGGACCTCTGGGGCACCCTCCGGGAGGAGCTCCACGAAGGAGCCCCGGAACTCCAGGCGAGAGGCGAAGAAGCCCGCGGCGACCGTCACCAGGGCGACAGCGAGCAGCACCTGCCAGGGGCGCGACATCGCTGCCTGGATGAAGCCCTCGAACCACCGCTGCCGTCGTGCTTGGGACACCGTCTGCTCCTCTGATGCTGGCCGGCGTAGCAATAACCCAGCCATAATCCAGGCCCCCGGAACAGACGGCCCCGCTCAACCCATTCCCCGTGTGAACCCATGTGTGCCCTGGGTGCAGAGCATCCACTGGCGAACACAGGTCCGGGGGCGCGGCGTGCCACCAATGCGGCATGACTGTCAAGGCGCGCCCTGACACGGATGCCCCACACGCAATGCGTTGGGACCGTCCCCGCCTTGACAGTGCGGTTTTCCCTCTTTATTGACCCCCTCGCGTCGTCCCCCTGGGTGTTCGCGCGGCCGGGCAATCCGAACCTGGAACGCGCCCTGCACATGGAAAGCGGCTCGGATCACACCCTCCGACGCGTAAGAAAGACCACCATGAGCGACGTGTTCGACAAGTGCCGTACCTGGAAGGACTACCGCATCGCCAAGGCCACGGGGCTGTATCCGTACTTCCGGGCCATCGAGGCGTCGCACGGTTCCACGGAGGTGGAGATCGAGGGGCGGCGGGTCATCATGGTGGGTTCGAACAACTACCTGGGCCTGGCGGCGGATCCGCGCGTGAAGGAAGCGGCCATCAAGGCGACGGAGAAGTTCGGCACCACGTGCTCCGGTTCGCGCCTGCTCAACGGCACGCTGGCGCTGCACGAGGAGCTGGAGGCGCGGCTGGCCAAGTTCCTCAACCGCGAGGCGGCCATCGTCATCTCCACCGGGTTCCAGACGAACCTGGCGCTGGCGTCCATCCTGGGCCGGCACGACATCGTGTTCAGCGACCGCGCGAACCACGCGTCGCTGGTGGACGGCGTGCGCCTGTCGTTCGCGACCGAGCGCAAGTTCCGCCACAACGACATGGAGCACCTGGAGCAGTTGCTCGCCGCTGCGGAGCCGGGCGCCGGGAAGATCATCGTCACGGACGGCGTGTTCTCCATGGAGGGCGACGTCTGCAACCTGCCCCGCATCGTGGAGCTGTCCAAGCAGTACAACGCCCGCGTGATGACGGATGACGCCCACGCCATGGGCGTGCTGGGCGAGCTGGGCCGGGGCACGTCGGAGTACTTCGGCCTGGAGAAGGACGTGGACCTGGTGATGGGCACGTTCTCCAAGAGCTTCGCGTCGCTGGGCGGCGTGCTCGCGGGCCCCTTCGAGGTCATCAACTACATCCGCCACAAGGCGCGCTCGGTCATCTTCTCCGCGTCCATGACGCCCGCGTCCATCGCGGCGGCGCTCAAGTCCACGGAGATCATCGAGGCGGAGCCGCAGCGCCGCGAGCGCCTGCTGGACATCGCGGAGAAGATGCACAACGGCTTCCGCGCCATGGGCTTCGACACGGGCGTGTCGGTGACGCCGGTGGTGCCCGTGCACATTGGCGACCAGGTGAAGTGCTTCCGCTTCTGGCGCGCGCTGCACGAGGCGGGCGTGTTCGCGAACCCCGTGATTCCGCCGGCGGTGGAGGCGGGCCACGCGCTCATCCGCACCAGCTACATGGCCACGCACACGGACGCGCAGCTGGATCAGGTGCTGGACACCTTCGAGAAGATCGGCCGCAAGCTCAACGTCATCCCGGAGACGCGCCCCACGGTGTACGAGCCGGTGAAGATCGCCCGGCCGGGCAGCGCGGTGCGCAGCAACAAGGCGAGCGAGACGTGGGCGGCGGGCAGCGCGGGCCTGCTCGCGGACAAGGGCTTCAGCCTGGAGCAGCTGTCGCGCATGTCGTCGCGGGAGATGGCCGGGAAGTTCTTCGACGCGGTGGAGCAGCTCACCTGGCGCGCGGCGAACCTGCAGCCGGAGGACCTGCGGCGTCTGGGCGGCGCGCCCAAGAAGCTGTGGGATAAGCGCAGCGAGCTGGGCGGCGTGCTCCTGGAGAAGGGCGCCCAGCTGTTCATGCGCAACGGCAGCGACAGTTCCGACGGCGGCAACCAGGCCGAAAGGAACTGATC
>NZ_RAWR01000235.1:0-16136 GCF_003986945.1 Corallococcus sp. AB018
TCTCCGGGGACTTCCTCGCCACGCGGGTGTCGTACGAGCTGGACCTGACGGGGCCGGCGATGACGGTGCAGACGGCGTGTTCCACGTCGTTGGTGGCGTTGCACCTGGCCTGTCAGTCTCTGCTCGCGGGCGAGTGCGACCTGGCGCTCGCGGGAGGCGTGTCCATCCGCACGCCGCAGCTGGGGGCGCATCGCAACCAGGAGGGCGGCATCCTGGCGCCGGATGGGCGCTGCCGGCCGTTCGACGTGAACGCGGCGGGCACTGCGGTGGGCAATGGCGTGGGGATGCTGGTGCTCAAGCGGCTGGCGGACGCGGTGGCGGACCGGGACAGCATCCGCGCCATCGTGCTGGGCACGGCGCTGAACAACGACGGGGGCGCGAAGACGGGGTTCGCGGCGCCTTCGGTGCAGGGGCAGGCGGCGGTCATCCGCGAGGCGCTGTCGGTGGCGGGGGTGGCGCCGTCGGACGTGTCCTATGTGGAAGCGCACGGGACGGCGACGGCGTTGGGGGATCCGATTGAGGTCGCGGCGCTCAAGCAGGTGTTCCAGGGGGCTCCTCCGGGCGCGTGTGGCCTGGGCGCGGTGAAGAGCAACTTCGGGCACCTGGACGCGGCGGCGGGCGTGGCGGGGGTGATCAAGACGGTGCTGTCGATGGAGCACCGCACGCTGCCTCCGACGCTGCACTTCACGAAGCCGCATCCGATGTTGGAGCTGGAGGGCAGTCCCTTCCAGGTGGTGGGGAGCACGCGTGCTTGGGAGGGCCCGTTGCCGCTGCGCGCGGGGGTGACGGCGCTGGGGATTGGAGGCACGAACGCGCACGTGGTGTTGCAGGAGGCGCCGGCTCTTCCGGAGTCGGATGCGCCCCGGCGCGGTGAAGAGGTGCTGCTCTTGTCCGCGAAGACGGAGGGCGCGCTGGAGCGGATGACCGCGGCGCTCGCGGAGCGCTTGCGTGAGCATGCGGCTCCCGTTGCGGCGGCCTCGCGCGCGGAAGCGACTTCGCATGCGGAAGGGGTCGCGGTGAAACGGCAGGCGGGAGTGGACAACGGCGCCGCATCACCCGCGCGGTCCGCGCCCCCTGCTTCGGGCGCCTGGCTCGCGGACGTCGCTCATACGTTGCAGGTGGGGCGTGCGCGCTTCCCGTGGCGCCGCTTCGTCGTGGTCCGTCCGGGCGAGGACGCGGCGGCACTGCTGGAGGGGCGGTCCTCTGCCGGTAAGGATGCGCCTCCTCGGAGCCGCACCGTGTTCGACGAGGGCGAGTCTCGCGGCGTGGCCTTCCTGTTCCCGGGCGGCGGTGCGCAGCGGGTGAACATGGGCGAGGCGTTCCTTCGCGAGCCGGCGTTCCGCGCTGCCATCGACACGTGCGCGGAGTGGCTTCGCGGTCCCATGGGCGCGGACCTCCGCGACATCCTCTTCGCGGGCCCCGAGCGCTTCGACGCGGCGGCCCGTGATCTGGACCGGCCGCTGTGGTCCCAGCCCGCGTTGTTCGTCTGCGACTGGGCGCTCGCTCAGCTGTGGCTGTCGTGGGGCGTGAAGCCGGACGCGTTGCTGGGGCACTCGCTCGGCGAATACGTGGCCGCGTGCCTCGCGGGTGTGTTCACGCTGGAGGAAGCGCTGGGCCTCGTCGTCGCTCGCGGACGCTTGATGGAGGCGATGCCACCGGGTGGGATGCTGTCCGTGCTCGCGTCCGTGGAGCAGGTCTCGGAGCTCGTGGGGCCGGCCGTGTCGGTAGCGGCCATCAACGGACAGGAGACCTGTGTCCTCTCTGGACCGCTGCCGGAGTTGGAGGCGGCGGAGCAGGCGCTGACGGCGCGGGGCATCGAGCACAAGCGGGTGCGCTACGCGCGCGCCGCGCACTCCTCCATGATGGAGCCGTACCTGGAAGGCTTCGCTCGGGAAGTGGCCCGCGTGAAGCTCCGCGCGCCCTCGCTGCCCGTCGTGTCCAGCCTCACCGGACGGTGGCTCCAGGAGCGCGAGGCGACGTCACCTGACTATTGGGTCCGTCACCTGCGGCATACGGTCCGCTTCTCCGAAGCGCTGGGCTGCCTGTTGGAGTCCGGGGACCGTGCACTGATTGAGGTGGGCCCGGGCACGACGCTCACCGCGCTCACGAGGCAACATCCGGCGCGCAAGACGCAGCCCGTGTTGGCCACCCTGCCGACGAAGGGCGACGCGCCTGGGAGCGCCCTGGCGGCCCTGGGCGAAGCGTGGGCCGCGGGCGTGGACGTGGACTGGGAACACATCCGGGATGGCGAGAGGCGCCGTCGCGTGGACCTTCCGACCTACAGCTTCGACCGCGAGCACTACAGCCTGGACGACGCCGCGCCGATCCCCGTCGCACGCAACGCCATGGCTGCCAAGGCGAAGGCAACCGGACCCTCGAAGTCGAAGGTGCAGGCTCCCCGTCGCGGTGAGCGCGTGGCGCCCCGTGACGCCACGGAGCAGTCCCTGGTCGAGTGCTTCCAGACGCTGTTCCGCCTGGATGACGTGGGCATCCACGACGACTTCTTCGCGCTGGGCGGCGACTCGCTGGTCGCGCTCCGGCTGCTCGCGATGATCTCCGAACGCTTCGGCAAGCGGCTCGCGCTGAAGGAGATGCTGACCGCGCCCACGGTGGAGCTGTTGGCGCGGAAGCTGGGCGGACGCGAGGAGGGCCGGTCCCTGCCACCCGGGGTCGCGTTGCTCCAGCAGGGCACTCGCGGTCCGCCGCTCTTCTTCGTGCACGCGGCCGGAGGCCAGGCGGTGTTCTACCGCGACCTGGCGCGCGCCATCGACGCAAGCCGGACCGCCTACGCCTTCGAGTCCCGGGGCCTGGATCCGGACGGACCGCTGCACACGTCCGTCGACGAGATGGCGACGGCCTACCTGGAGGGCCTGCGCGCGTTGCAGCCCGTGGGGCCGTACCTGCTGGTGGGAGCGTCGTTCGGCGGCGCGGTGGTCTACGAGATGGCCCGCCGGCTGACGGCGGAAGGCCACGCGGTGCCGCTGTGCGCGATGCTCGACACACCGGGCCCCGGGGACATCGCTCGGGCCCGGACGGGCGGAGTGGGCTTCGCGCAGGAGCAGGTCCTCGCGGATCCGGAGCAGCAGCGGCGCTACGCGCGCGTCTGGGAGGCGAACATGACGGCCCTGCGCGACTACCCCATGCCCCGCTTCGAGGGCGGCACCCTCCAGTTCTTCCGCGCGGCGACCGTCATCGAGCACATGCCGAAGCACGTGGAACTTGAATGGCTGGACTCGGGCGCGGTGCTCCGGGTGGAGACCGTGCCCGGCGACCACCAGTCGATGCTCACGGGCGGGAACGCTGAAGGGCTGGGCGCGAAGCTCGCGGCGCTCCTTCCGTGAACGAGGCGCTCAGCTGGAGCCCGGACGGCCGCGCCGCTGGGCCATGCGCCGCAGGTTGTCCCGCCGCTGCGCACCCGGGTCCTGCGCGGGGGCGGGAGCCGTCGCTGGTGGCGTGTCTTTCGGTGGTGACAGGTGTCCTGCGAGCGCGCGCACCGTGGGGTACTGGAAGAGGGTGATCAGCGGAACCTTGCGGCCCACCAGCGCCTCCAGCTTCGCGTGCACGGACTGGAGCAGCAGTGAGTTGCCGCCCAGGTCGAAGAAGTTGTCGCTTGCGCCCACGCGCTCCAGCCCCAGCACTTCGGCCCAGAGCGCGGCCAGCGTCTGCTCCAGGCCGGCTTCGGGGACGCGGTAGTCCTCGCTCAGTTCGGGCCGGTGCAAGTCCGGCGCGGGCAGGGCCTTGCGGTCCAGCTTGCCGTTCGCGGTGAACGGCAGCCGCTCCAGCACCACGAACGCCGACGGAACCGCGTGCTCCGCGAGCGACCGCCGCAGCGAGGCCCGCAGCGCGTCCACCGTGAACGCGGCCCCTTCGCGGAGCACCAGGTACGCGACCAACCGCCGTTGTCCCGGCACGTCCTCGCGCACCTGCGCTACCGCTTCCTTCACCGAGGGCTGCGAGAGCAGCGCGGCCTCCACCTCGCCCAGTTCGATGCGGAAGCCCCGCAGCTTCACCTGCGAGTCCGCGCGGCCCCGGAACTCCAGCGTCCCGTCCGCGAGCCACCGCACCACGTCGCCCGTGCGGTACAGGCGCGCGCCGGGTTCGCGGGAGAATTGATCCGGTCCGAAGCGCTCCGCCGTGAGCGCGGGCTGACCCAGATAGCCGCGCGCTACCTGGGCACCTCCCAGGAACAGCTCGCCCCACAGGCCCACAGGCACGGGCTGTCCCGCGCCATCCAGCACGTACACGCGCACGTTGGGCTCCGGGCTGCCGATGGGAGGCAGCAGTCCTTCGGCCGCTTCGGGCTTCACGGCGCCGGAGGTCGCGATGACGGTGTTCTCCGTGGGGCCGTAGCAGTTGAGCCACTGGCCCGGAACGGAGGGCCCCGGACGGCGGTGCAGCACGTCGCCGGCCACATGCACCCGGCGCAGCGGCATGTCCGCGGGCCATGGCTGCTCCAGCGCGGCCTCCGCCATGGGCGTGGGCAGCGTGGTGAGCGTGATGCCCTCCGTCGCGAGCCACCGCACCAGCCGCGCGGGCTCCGCACGCACCTCGTCCGAGGGGAGATGGAGGCTGGCGCCATGCGAGAGCGACGGCCAGGTCTCGAAGACAGTCGCGTCGAACGCGAGCCCCGTCAGGAGCGTGGCACGGTCTCCCGGTTCAATCCCCGCCGCCGTGCCGAGCCCCGCGACGAGGTTCGCCAGCGTGCCGTGCGTCACCGCGACGCCCTTGGGCCGGCCGGTGCTGCCCGACGTGTAGATGACGTAGGCCATCGCCTCCGCGTGCAGTGTCACTGCGGGCGCGGTGACTGGATGGGTCTCCAGCGTGGGCTCCGTGTCCAGGCAGAGCACGCGCACGCCGCATCTCTCGAAGCGGGAGGCGAAGGCCTGCTGGGTGACGACGATGCGCGCGCCACTGTCCGTGAGCACGTGCCGCCACCAGGCTTCCGGCCACGTCAGGTCCATGGCCAGATAGGCCCCGCCCGACTTGAGGATGCCGAGCGCGCCCCACACGTAGCCGGGCGTGCGGTCCACGCACAGGGCGACCACGGTCTCCGGCTTCACACCCTGTGAGCGCAGCAGGTTCGCGAGCTGGTTCGACCGGGTCTCCAACTCCCCGAACGTCAGTTGCTGCCCGTCGCCCGCCAGCGCGAGCGCCTCCGGCCTCAGCCGCGCCTGCTCCGCGATGCGCGAGGGCACACGGAGGTCCGCGGGGACATCGAGCGCGGTGTCGTTCCACTCGACGAGGACCTGCTGGCGCTCCGCCTCTGTCAGCAGCGACAGCGACGCGAGCGGACGCTCCGGGTTTCGCGTCACCTGCTCCAGCAGGCGCAGGTAGTGCCCGGCCATACGCTCCACCGTCGCCGCATCGAAGAGCGCGGTGTTGTATTCCCAGTGCGTCAGCAACCCGGTGGCGGACTCGCGCATGAACAGCGTGAGGTCGTGCTTCGCGAGCCCTGGATCAAAGGGCACCGGCGCTGTCTCCAGCCCTCGCAGGGGGAAGCCGGGGAAGTCCTTGAAGAGGGCGAACACGGCCTGGAACACGGGCGTGCGGCTCAGGTCTCGCGGCGTCTGGAGCGCGTCCACCAGTTGTTCGAAGGGCACCTCCTGGTGCGCGTACGCGCCCAGGCACGTCTCGCGAACACGGGCGAGGAGGACCTGGAAGGACTCGGCGCCGGAGACCTTCACGCGCAGGGGCAGGGCGTTGACGAAGAAGCCGATGAGCCCCTCCACCTCGCGGTGGTTGCGGCCGGAGATGGGCGAGCCGACCACCACGTCGTCCTGCCCGCTGTAGCGCGACAGCAGGGCGTGGAAGCCCGCGAGCAGCGCCATGAAGGACGTGACGCCCTGCTGGTGACACAGTTCGCGCACGGCGGCATCCACCGCGGCGGGGATCCGCACCATGTGGGCCGCGCCCGCCTGGGCCTGCACGGGCGGACGCGGTCGGTCGGTGGGCAGCTCAAGCGCGTGGGGCGCCCCGTTCAACTGCCGCTTCCACCACGCGAGCTGCGCGTCGAGCCCTTCGCCCTGCAACGTCGCGCGCTGCCAGCGGGCGTAGTCCGTGTATCGGATGGGCAGTGGCGGCAGGCGCGGCGTCTGGTTCCGGGTGAAGGCGTCGTAGAGGACGCCCAGCTCGCGCCCCATCACGTCCGTGGACCAGCCGTCCGTGATGATGTGATGCATGAGCAGGAAGAGCGCGTGGTCTTCCGCATCCAGCCGCAGCAGCGTCGCCGTCAGCAGGGGACCCGTGCGCAGGTCGAAGACGTGGCGCATCCGCTCCTCGGCTCGCTGGCGCAGGACGGTGTCGCGCTGCTGGGGCGGCACGTCCTCCAGCCGCTCGAAGGCGAGCGCGAAGGGAACCGAGGTCAGGACGCGCTGAACGGGCTGGCCGTTCTCCTCCGCGAACACCGTGCGCAGGGACTCGTGACGGTCGATGAGCGCCGCGAGTGACCGCTCCAGCGCGGCCACGTCGAGCGGTCCCTTGCACCGGATGAACAGCGGGACGTTGAAGGCGAACCCGCCCGGTGCGAGCGCGTCGATGAACCACAGCCGCTGCTGCGGGAAGGACTGGGGCGCGGAGTTTCCGGCCTCCGTGCGCACCAGGGGCGGTGCCTGGAGGGGATGGGCTTCCTGGCGCAGGGCTTCGATTCGCGCGGCCAGCTCCGCGAGCGTCGGGGCTTCGAAGAGCACGCGTACGGGCAGCTCCATTTGAAGGGACTCACGCAGACGGGAGGCCACCTGGGTCGCGAGCAGCGAGTGGCCGCCCAGCTCGAAGAAGTGGTCCTGCGTGCCCACGCGCGGCACACCCAGCAGCGGTGCCCAGATGTCCGCGATGAGCTTCTCCACCGCGGAGACCGGGGCCACGTAGACGGTCCCGGGGATGGCCTCTTCCGTCGGAACGGGGAGTCCGTTGCGGTTCACCTTGCCACTGGGCGTCAGGGGCAGCGCGTCCATGCGCACCAGCGCCGAAGGCACCATGTACTCCGGCAGCCGTCGCGCCAGTGCTTGTCTCAGCGCCTCCGCGGAGAAGGCCGTCTCCGGTTGCACCACGTAGGCCCCCAGCCGCTTGAAGCCCGGGGTGTCCTCACGCAGCACGACGACCACGTCCTGCACGTCGGGTAGGGATCGCAGGGCGGACTCCACTTCGCCCAACTCGACGCGGAAGCCACGCAGCTTCACCTGACCGTCCAGACGGCCCAGGAACTCCAGTTGTCCATCCGCGAGCCAGCGCGCCTTGTCTCCCGTGCGGTAGAGGCGGGCGCCCGGCGTGGCGCTGAAGGGGGAGGGCACGAAGCGCTCCGCGGTGAGGTCCGGCCGGCCGTGGTAGCCGTGCGCGAGCCCTTCGCCTCCGATGAACACCTCTCCTGGGACGCCGACGGGGCTCGGATTTCCGCGGGCATCCAGGACGTAGGTCTGGACGTTGGTCAGCGGTGTTCCCACTGAAGGGAGCGCGGGCCAGGTGCTCGGAGTCCCTGAAGCCCGCCATGCGCTGGCGGCGTGCGTCTCCGAAGGACCGTACTGGTTTTCGAGGACACACCCGGGCAGCCGTTCGAAGAGGGCGACGAGAGCGGGCGTCACCTGGAGTTGTTCGCCCGCGGTGATGACCTCGTTGAGTGGGGGCAGTTTCGTCGCGGTGCGCGCTGCTTCAGACAGCGACTGGAGCGCGACGAAGGGGAGGAAGAGACGCTCCACGCGGTGCTGGGTGAGGAAGCGCAGCAGCGCGGGTGGATCGCGGCGCAGTTCGGCGGAGCTGAGCAGCAGGCGGCCACCGATGCACCACGTGCCGAAGATCTCCTGGAAGGAGACGTCGAAGTTGAGTGAGGCGAACTGGAGCGTGGTGGCTTCCGCGCGGACGGCGCGGCGGGTCTGCCAGGCGAGCATGTTGCCGATGCCCCGGTGGGACATGGCGATGCCCTTGGGCCTGCCGGTGCTGCCCGAGGTGAAGACGACGTAGCAGACCGCTTCTGGAGACAGCCTCACGTTCGGAGACGCGGTGGAGCGGGAGGCCAGTGAGACGGTCTCCATCGTCACGATGCGCGCGGAGGTGCTTGGTGGCAGCGCCCGCACGAAGCCTTCATGCGCGAGGACGACCGGAGCGCGTGTGTCCTCCACCATCAGGGCCAGTCGCTCGGCCGGATAGTTCGGATCCAGCGGGACGTAGGCTGCACCGGCCTTGAGGGTGGCGAGGACGGCGACGGGCATGTCGAGGCTGGAGCGCTCCAGGCACAGCCCGACGGAGCTTCCCGGCGTGACGCCCAGGGCGATGAGGTGGTGCGCGAGCTGATTGGCTCGTGCATCCAGTTGCCTGTAGGTCAGCGACTCGGCGCCGTTCGTCACCGCGACCGCTTCCGGTGTCCGAGCGACCTGCGCCTCCACCCAGCGGTGCATGAGGCCCGGCTCGAAAGAGAGGTCCTTCGCGGCGTTCCACGTCACGACGACCTGCTGCCGTTCCTCTTCGGAGAGGAGCGGCATGGCTGACAGGGGCTGCTCGGGATGGCGGACCGCTCCTTGGAGCATTCGCACGTAGTGCCCGGCCATCCGGGTGAGGGTCGCCTCCTCGAAGAGGGCGGTGTTGTACTCCCAGAAGGCCGTCAGCCCCTGCTCCGACTCGCGCACGAAGAGCATGAGGTCGAAGCGGGAGACGCCCGTCTGGAAGGGGACGTCCTCCGCTTGGAGCCCGGGCAACGAGAAGGGGACGGCCGCCTGTTGCAGGACGAAGAGGGCCTGGATCAGCGGCGCGCGGCTCAGGTCGCGTGGCGGCTTGAGCGCCTCCACGATTTGTTCGAACGGCAGGTCCTGATGCGCGAAGGCGCCCAGGCAGCTCTCGCGCACGCCGCGCAACAGGTGGCGGAAGGAGCGCGTCCCTGCGACATCCGCGCGCAGGGCGAGCGTGTTGACGAAGAGGCCGAGGAGCCCTTCCACCTCACGGCGGTTGCGGCCGGAGATGGGCGAGCCGACCACCACGTCGTCCTGGCCGCTGTAGCGCGCGAGCAGGGCCTGGAATCCCGCCAGCAGCGTCATGAACAGCGTGGTGCCCTCGCGCTGGCCCATGGCGAAGAGGGCGCTGGTCAGCGCGGGTGGCAGGGGGACTTCGATGTACGCGCCCTGGAAGGTCTGCACGGGCGGACGTGGCTTGTCGGTGGGCAGGTCCAGCACGGGCGGTGCCCCCGCGAGCTGCTCGCGCCACCACGCCAACTGCTCTTCCAGCACGTCGCCCTGCAACCACGCGCGCTGCCACAGCGCGTAGTCCGCGTACTGGATGGAAATGGGCGGGAGCTGGGCCTCCGTGCCCTGGAGCCGGGCGAGGTAGAGCGCATCCAGCTCCCGCTGGAGCAAGGCGATGGACCAGCCGTCGAAGACGCTGTGATGGAAGTTGAGGATGAGGACCTGATCCTCGTCCGCGATCCGGAGCAGCGTGGCTCGGATCAGGGGGCCTCGCCGCAGGTCGAACGGTACATGTGCTTCGGCCTCCACCTGGCGCTGGAGCGGAATGCGCGGCTCCACGTCCACCTGCTTCACGGTGAGCTTCCACGCGGGCCCGATGCGTTGCACCGGCTGGCCGTCCACTTCGTCGAACGTGGTGCGCAGGACCTCGTGACGTCGGATGAGGACGTTGAGCACGTCCTCCAGCGAGTGTGTGTCCAGCCGTCCCCGCAGCCGGGTGACCAGGGGCAGGTTGTAGGCGTGCGCGCTGGTGTCCAGCTGCGAGACGAACCACAGCCGCTGCTGGGAGAACGACTGCGGAACGAGCTCGCCGCGCAGCTGGGGGACCAGCGGCGGGACGGCCTTCCGGTTCGCGCCGTGAAGATGCTCCTCCAGCCGCGCGGCGAGCTGCGCGACGGTGGGCGCCTCGAAGAGGACCCGGAGGGACACGTCCACCTGGAAGGCCTCCCGCAACCGGGAGACCACCTGTGTTGCGAGCAGCGAGTGCCCACCCAGCTCGAAGAAGTGATCCTGCAGGCCCACGCGCGGCACCACGAGCAGGGACGCCCAGATGTCCGCGATCACCTTCTCCACCGCCGTCATCGGGGCCAGGAACCCGGAGTCGTCCGCGGCTTCTTCCTTGGGCGCGGGCAGACCGTTGCGGTTCACCTTGCCGCTCGGGCCCAGCGGCAGCGCGTCCATTCGCACCAGGGCCGAGGGCACCATGTGCTCCGGCAGCCGTCGCGCCAGCGACTGCCTCAGCGCCTCCGGTGAGAAGGATGCTTCCGGTTGGACCACGTAGGCCACCAGCCGCTTGTGGCCCGGTGTGTCCTCGCGCACCACGGCGACCACGTCGCGTACGTCGGGCAGGACGCGCAGGGCTGCTTCCACTTCGCCCAGTTCGACGCGGAAGCCACGCAGCTTCACCTGACCGTCCAGACGGCCCAGGAACTCCAGTTGTCCATCCGCGAGCCAGCGCGCCTTGTCTCCCGTGCGGTAGAGACGTGCGCCCGGCGTGGGTCCAAACGGAGAGGGGATGAAGCGCTCCGCGGTGAGGTCTGGTCGGCCGTGGTAGCCGTGCGCGAGTCCTTCACCGCCCACGTACAGCTCGCCCGGGACCCCGACTGGGCAGGGCTCGCGGCGCGGATCCAACACGTAGGCCTGGACCGAAGGCAGCGGTGTTCCGACCGGAGGCAGGGCGGGCCACGTGCTTGGAGCGCCCGACGCACGCCACGCGGAGACCGCATGGGTCTCCGAAGGACCGTACTGGTTTTCGAGGACGCAGCCGGGCAGCCGCTCGAAGAGGGAGACGAGAGCGGGCGTCACCTGGAGTTGTTCGCCCGCGGTGATGACCTCGTTGAGCGGGGGCAGCTCCGTCGCGGTGCGAGATGCTTCGCTCAGCGACTGGAGCGCGACGAAGGGGAGGAAGAGGCGCTCCACGCGGTGCTGGGTGAGGAAGCGCAGCAGTGCCGGTGGATCACGGCGCAGTTCGGCGGAGCTGAGAAGCAGGCGGCCTCCGATGCACCACGTGCCGAAGATCTCCTGGAAGGAGACATCGAAGTTGAGCGAAGCGAACTGGAGCGTGGTGGCTTCCGCGCGGACAGCGCGGCGGGTCTGCCACGCGAGCATGTTGCCGATGCCCCGGTGGGACATGGCGATGCCCTTGGGGCGGCCGGTGCTGCCCGAGGTGAAGACGACGTAGCAGACTGCTTCAGGTGACAGCCTCACGTTCGGAGACGACGTGGGACGGGAGGCCAGTGAGACGGTCTCCATCATCACGATGCGCGCGGAGGTGTCTGGAGGAAGGGCCCGCACGAAGCCCTCATGTGCGAGGACGACCGGAGCGCGCGTGTCCTCCACCATCAGGGCCAGGCGTTCGGTCGGATAGTTCGGATCCAGCGGGACGTAGGCCGCGCCGGCCTTGAGAGTGGCGAGGACGGCGACAGGCATGTCGAGGCTGGAGCGCTCCAGGCACAGCCCGACGGAGCTTCCCGGCGTGACGCCCAGGGCGATGAGGTGGTGCGCGAGCTGATTGGCGCGAGCATCCAGTTGCGCGTAGGTCAGCGACTCCGCGCCGTTCGTCACCGCGACCGCTTCCGGTGTCCGAGCGACCTGTGCCTCCACCCAGCGGTGCATGAGGCCCGGCTCGGGAATCCGTTCCTCGCGGCTGTTCCATGCGACCAGGAGTTGCTCGCGTTCCTCCCGCGACAGGAGCGACAGGTCCGCCAAAGGCAGTTCGGGGTTCGCGGTGACGCCTTCGAGCAACCGCACGTAATGCCCGGCCATCCGGGCGAGGGTCGCCTCCTCGAAGAGGGCGGTGTTGTACTCCCAGTAGGCGACGAGCCCTTGCGGCGTCTGCCGCATGAACAGCATGAGGTCGAAGCGGGAGACACCCGACTGGAACGGGAAGTCCTCCACCGCGAGGCCGGGCAGGGACAACGGCGTCGCGGCCCGCTGCAGGACGAACATCGTCTGCACCAGGGGCGTCCGGCTCAGGTCTCGCGGCGGCTTGAGCGCGTCCACGAGCTGTTCGAACGGCAGGTCCTGGTGCGCGAAGGCACCCAGGCAGCTCTCGCGCACACCGCGCAGCAGCTGCCGGAAGGAATGCGAGCCAGAGACATCCGCGCGCAGGGCGAGCGTGTTGACGAAGAAGCCGATGAGTCCTTCCACCTCCCGGCGATTGCGGCCGGAGATGGGCGAGCCGACCACCACGTCGTCCTGACCGCTGTAGCGCGCAAGCAGGGCCTGGAATCCCGCCAGCAGCGTCATGAACAGCGTGGCGCCCTCGCGCTGTCCCAGCAACTGGAGCGAGCCGTGGAGGGGCTGGGGCAGCAGCACCTCGAAGTTCGCGCCCTGGAAGGTCTGCACGGGCGGACGTGGCTTGTCGGTGGGCAGATCCAGCACGGGCGGTGCTCCCGCCAGCGCCTCCCTCCACCATGCGAGCTGGTCCTCCAGTTCCTCCCCCTGGAACGACTCACGCTGCCACCGCGCGTAGTCCACGTACTGGAGGGACAGGGGCGGCAGCGTGCCATGGCCGTGCGCGGGGTAGAGCGCGTTCAATTCGCGCTGGAGCACGTCGATGGACCACCCGTCGAAGACGATGTGGTGGATGACGAGCATCAACACATGATCGTCATCCGCGACGCGCAGGAGCAGCCCCCGTATCAGCGGGCCTCGCCGCAGATCGAACGGGCGCCGGGCCTCCGTGGCCAGCTGCCCCGGGAGCTTCGCGGCCTCCACGTCCGTCCTCACCAACGTGAAGTTCCATGCCGGCCCGACGCGCTGCACCGGCTGACCATCCGCCTCGTCGAACGTGGTGCGCAGGACCGCGTGCCGCCGGATGATCTCCGCGAGGCTCCGTTCCAGTGCGTTCGCGTCCAGCGCGCCCCGCAGCCGGGTGACCATGGGCACGTTGTACGAGTACCCCAGCGTGTCGAGCTGGGAGATGAACCACAGCCGCTGCTGCGCGAACGACTGCGGCAACCAGCCGTCCTGGGGACCGGGAACCAGCGGGAGGGACTGGATCCGGCTGCTCTCCATTCGCAGTGCATCGATGCGCGCCGCGAGACTGGTGACCGTGGGCGCTTCGAACAGCGCTCGCACGGACAGGTCCACCTGGAACGTCTCCCGCAGTCGGGAGGTGACCTGGGTCGCGAGCAGCGAGTGCCCACCCAGTTCGAAGAAGGAGTCCTGCGTGCCCACTCGCGTGCGGCCCAGGAGCGCGGCCCAGACCTCCGCCACCGCCGTCTCCGTCGGGGTGACCGGCGCCACGTAGCCGTCCTCCGCGAGCGTGTCGCCCACGGGCGTGGCGAGCGCCCTTCGGTCCACCTTTCCCACGGGCGTCAGCGGCAGCCGGTCCAGCTTCACGAAGGCGGACGGGACCAGCGGCGACGGCAGCTGGGCGGACAGGCTTGAACGCAGCGTGCTCACGTCCACGCTCGCGCCGGTCACATAGGCCACCAGGCGCTTGTCGCCGGGCGCGTACTCGCGCACCTCCGCCACGGCGTCCTCCACGCCGGGCAGGTGACGCAGGGCGGTTTCAATCTCTCCCAGTTCGATGCGGAAGCCGCGCAGCTTCACCTGCGTGTCCGCGCGCCCCATGAAGGCCAGCTCGCCGGAAGGCAGCCACCGTGCACGGTCACCCGTGCGGTACAGCCGGGCACCGGGGACGTCGCTGCACGGATGGGGCACGAAGCGGTCCGCGGTGAGCTCCGGCCGGTCCAGGTAGCCCCACGCCAAACCGTCGCCTCCCACGTACAGGTCACCCACGACGCCGGGCGGCACCGGCTCCAGGCGCGCGTCCAGCACCAGCGCCTGGGAGTTCTCCAGCGGACGGCCAATGGGCACGGGCATCCGCGCGTCCATGTCCCGCTTCACCTGATACGTGGCGGAGAACGTGGTGTTCTCCGTGGGGCCGTAGCCGTTGATGACCGCTCGGCCCGCGTCCAACAGCTTGCGCGCGGCCAGCGGGGACAGCACGTCGCCGCCCGCGAGCACCTGCCCCACGCGAGCGAGCGCCGCGGGCCGGTTCAGTGCCATCTGCTCGAAGAACGCCGTGGTGAGGAACAGCACGCTGATGCGTTCGCGTTCCAGCGTGGCTTCCAGTTCCTCCAGCGACGGCGTCACCGGTGGATAGAGGAACAGCTTCGCGCCGCTGAGCATCGCTCCCCACAGCTCCAGCGTCGCGGCGTCGAACGACGTGGTGGCCAGTTGGAGGACGACGTCTTCGGCGCGGAACCGGACGTAGGACACGCCCTTCACCAGCCGCGTCACGGCCCGGTGGGGAACGCCCACGCCCTTGGGCTGCCCGGTGCTCCCGGACGTGTACATGACGTACGCGAGCGCATCGGCGGGGACGTGCACCTCGGGCGCTGCCTTCGGTTGAGCCTCGAAGGTCCGCCAGGACGGGTCGAGCACCACGACCCGTGAGGCCAAACCCTTCAGCGAGGACTCGCGTCCCTGCTCCAACAGGAGCACGGTGATGCGGGCGTCGCGCGCCATGAAGTCCAGGCGCTCGGGGGGATAGCCTGGATCCAGCGGTACGTAGGCGCCTCCCGCCTTGAGGATGGCGAGCGTCGCCACGACCATCTCCAGCGACCGGCCCGCGCACAGGCCCACCGGTGTTCCCAGCCGCACGCCCTGCCCACGCAGGTGGTGCGCGAGCTGATTGGCCCGTGCTTCCACTTCCGCATACGTGAGCCGGTGGCCTCCCGCTTCCACGGCCACGGCGCCGGGCGTCCGCGCGGCCTGCTCCGCGAAGAGCGAGGGCAGGGACGCATCGCGAGGGTAGGGGACGGCGGCTCCCGTCCCCTGGTCGAGCAGGCGCTGCCGCTCCATCGAGGTGAGCAGCGGAATCGTGGCCACGGGACGCTCCGGCTCCGCGACCGCGGCCTCCAGCAGGCGCGTGTAGTGCTCCGCGAAGCGCGCCACCGTCGCGGCGTCGAAGAGGTCGGTGCTGTACTCCCAGAGCCCCACCAGCCCTTCCGGCGTTTCGCGCAGGAAGACGGTGAGGTCCATTCGCGACACGCCCGGTTCGAAGTCCAGCTCGGAGGTGCGCAGCCCCTCCAGCTCCAGCGCGGGCACGGCCGAGTGCTGGAGCGTGAAGAACACCTGGAACAGGGGCGGGCGGCTCAGGTCGCGCTCGGGTTGGAGCGCGTCCACCAACTGCTCGAAGGGCACTTCCTGATGCGCGTACGCGTCCAGGCACGTCTTGCGCACGCGGTGCAGCAGTTCTCCGAAGCCGAGCGCACCTTCACCCCGCACGCGCAGGGGCAGGGTGTTGATGAAGAAGCCGATGAGCGGTTCCACCTCCTGGCGCGTGCGTCCGGAGATGGGGGAGCCGATGACGATGTCGTCCTGGCCGCTCAGCCGCGAGAGCAGCAGATTCATCCCACCCAATAGCGCCATGAACAACGTGACGCCCTGCTTGCGGCACAGCGCTTCCAGCGCCTTGCCCAATGCCGGAGGGAGCGCATGGCGGTACACCGCGCCCCGCGTGGACTGCGCGGCGGGGCGGGGCCGGTCCGTGGGCAGCTCCAACGCGGCGGGCGCTCCCGACAACTCACCTCGCCACCAGTCCAGTTGCTGCTGGAGGTGCTCGCCCTGGATCCACTGCCGCTGCCACACCGCATGGTCCGCGTACTGCACCGGCAGCGCGGGCAGCACGGGCGTCGTGCCGGCGCGATAGGCCACGTAGAGCGCTTGAAGCTCCCGCTCCATCACCGTGAGCGACCAGCCGTCGCAGCAGATGTGATGCAGCATCAGGAGCAGCACGTGCTCCGCTTCTCCCAGCCGCAAGAGCCGCACACGCACCAGCGGTCCCGCGCCCAGGTCGAAGGGCACGCGCGCCTCCGTCTCCGCGGCTTGTCGCAGGACCTGCTCCCGTTCGGACGCGGGTATCGCCTCCAGCGACTCCACGTGCAGCGGCAGGGACAGCGATGGCGCGATCCGCTGCACCGGCTGACCGTCCACGATGGCGAAGGTGGTGCGCAGCGCTTCGTGCCGCTCCACCAGCACGGCCAGTGCTCGCTCCAGCGCGGGGACGTCCAACGCTCCGGTGAGCCGCGCGAAGTACGGGACGTTGTAGGAGATGCCCCCGGGCGTGAGCTGCTCGATGAACCACATCCGCTGCTGCCCGAAGGAGAGCGGCAGCAAGGCGTCACGCGGGACGGGCACCACGGGCGGTGCTCGACGACGGGGCCTCGCCGGGGACTTCGG
>NZ_RAWR01000236.1:0-16021 GCF_003986945.1 Corallococcus sp. AB018
TCACCCACCCGCCACGCCAACCCATGCCACACCCCTTCAATAAGGCCTGGGAGGGAGGGTGTGTCGCGCAAGGGGTTGCGCCAAGTGCCCCCGGGTCGTGACGTGCTCGCTTGCCTGGACCGACGCGGTGTACGGCGGGGCCACGCACGGCGCGGTCGGTATACTGCGCGGCCTCATGAAGACGGACACGTTGAAGGCGCAGCTCAAGCGCACGTTGCGGCGCGACCTGTGGATCGCCGTCGCTCCCGCGACGCTGCTCATCGCGGTGGCGTTCGCGGTGACGTTCTATTTCGTCAAGCCCGCGCCGCCCAAGACCCTGGTGATGGCGTTGGCGCCGGAAGAGGGCGGCTTCAACTACATGGCGAAGCGCTACCAGAAGTTCCTCGCGCAGCACGGGGTGACGCTGGAGCTGCGCAACACGAAGGGCTCCGTGGGCAGCGTGGCGCTGCTCAGCGCGGAGGACAGCGGGGTGGACATCGCCTTCGCGCAGAGCGGCACCACCGGTGGCAAGGGCCAGGAGGTGCCGGAGCACGTGGCGTCGCTGGGGAGCCTCTCCTACGTGCCGCTGTGGGTCTTCTACCGGGGCGAGCCCGTGGACGACGTGCGCGGCCTCGCTGGCAAGCGCATCGCGGTGGGGCCCGAGGAGAGCGGCACGCGCGCGCTGGCGATGACGCTGCTCCAGGCGAACAAGGTGGACACGGCGCCCACGGAGTTGCTGCCGTTGGACCGGGACGCGGCCATCGACGCGCTGACGCAGGGCAAGGTGGACGCGGTGTTCCTGGTCTCCATGGCGGAGTCGCCGCGCATCCAGAAGCTGGCCGCGGTGAAGGACGTGCGCCTCTTGAGCTTCAATCGCGCGGAGGCGTACACGCGCCGCTATCCGTACCTGTCACGCCACGTGCTGCCTCGGGGCGTGTTCGACTTCGCCAAGGACGTGCCGGACCAGGACGTGGTGCTGCTCTCTCCCAATGCGCTGCTGCTGGCGAAGGACACGCTGCACCCGGCGCTCGCATACTTGCTGATGCGCGCGGCCAGTGAGATCCACGGCTCGGCGGGCATCCTGGACAAGACGAACGAGTTCCCCGCGCCGCTCGCGGCGGGCTTCGCGCTGAGCAGCGAGGCGAAGCGCTACTACGCGTCGGGCGTTCCGCTGCTGCAGCGCTACCTGCCCTTCTGGGCGGCGAACCTGGTGGACCGGCTGTGGGTGATGCTGGTGCCCATCATCGCGGTGGTGGTGCCGCTGGGGCGGGCGGTGCCCGCGATGTTCCTGTGGCGGGTTCGCTCGCGCATCCACAGGTGGTACGCGCGGCTGAAGGAGATTGAAATCCAGCTGGAGGAGGACCCGGATCAGGAGATGCTCCAGGCCATGCTCAAGCGGCTGGAGGAAGCCGAGCGCGAGGTGAACCGCATCGCGGTGCCCATCGCCTACGCGGAGAACCTGTACTTCTTCCGCGAGCACGTGGACGTCGTGCGCCGCCGGCTCACCCGCAGACTCGCGGGCGCGCCCGAGCACAAGGACGGGCACCCATTGCAGATGCCGGCGTGACGTGAAGAGCGGTGCGTGGCGGCCCGGGCCTGGGGCCGCCCGTGAGAGGCTTCAGGGAGCGATGCCGAGCAGCTCGCGGATCTGCCGGGCCATGGCGATCTCCGACTCGTGCACGTGGCCGTCGCCGGCGATGAGCGTGTGGACGGCGTCGAGGACGGCCCTGGGGTCCTCGCGCAAGATGCCCAGGTTCGGCGGCGGGAGCGGATGGCCCTCCTGGAGGCAGCGGGTGAGGGTGCTGAGCTCCGTCAGCGGCACGCTGAAGCCGCGCGCGGTGTCGATGATGGAATCAATCTCCTCGCGGGTGACGCGGTCGTCGCTGGTGGCCACCTGGAGCAGGAGCTTGATGACCTCGATATGGAACTGGGCTTCAGGGGGCAGCGGGGCGGCCATGTGGGTTGCATCCTCCAAGGATGTCCAGGCTGACCTGCCAGGGGGGGAGCCGTCCAGCCCGGCGTCGCCGCCCCGTCAGCGAGCGGAAAGGCGCTTCCGACAGGCCTGTCATACCTCTTTGGAGGGATGGGCCCTGTTTCAGCCCTCGTAATACTTGATGGGTATTGCAAACGGGGGTTGTACCCATGGGCAAGGCGCGGAAGTTCCTGTCGCATGAGCAGGCGTTGGTCGCGGAGCTGAAGGAAGCGCTGGGCAACGCCCGGACGCTGGAGGATGTCTACGAGGCCCTCTCCCGGGCGCTCCTCTCGCTCTGTGAGGCGGACCACCTGGCGGTGGGTTGCGCGAATCCGGATGGGACCGCGGGGGTGCAGTGGAAGACGGACACCGTCCACCCCCTCCTCAAGGATTACGCGGAATGGGTGCAGGAGGACTTCGTCTTCCGCGCCACGGTGGCGCAGCCCAACCTGGTGCTCAGCGACGTCCAGATGCTGCGGGGGCAGCCGCTGGTGGAGACGGAGACCTTCCGGCGCAGCCAGGGCGCGGGGCTGAAGCTCAAGCGCGTGCTGGCGTCACTCCTCTTCACGGAGCAGGACCTGAAGGGCGGCGTCGCGATGTACCGGGAATCCTCCCGGCCCTTCACGCTCCGGGCGCAGTGGTTCCTGCAGCAGATCATCCCGTACATCTCCCGGGCGGTGGCGCGGCTCCAGGAGCTCTACGCCGTCCGCTTCGAGCGGGACCTGCTGAAGGCCATCGCGATGGGAGCGAACCCGGTGCTGGTGCTCAACAGCCTGGGGCGGAAGGTGGCGGACACGGGGCCGGCCATTCCGCTGCTGGAGCAGTGGTTCGCGCCCCACGAGCTCAGCGACGGGGTTCCCCGCGCCTGGGCGGAGCGGGTGAGGGCGCTGTCCCGCTTCGATGTCGCGGTGGATCCACGGCTGGAGTCCCTCACGCTGGAGCGCGGCGCGGACCGGCTGGACGTGACGTTCAGTCCCTCCGCCGTCAGCTGGGGGGGCCGCAACCTGTGGCAGGTGCGCATGCACGAGCGGGTCCACTGGCTGCGTCCGGACTGGAAGGAGAAGCTCACCGCCCAGGAGTCACGCGTGGCGGACTGTCTTCACGAGGGGCTGGCGAACAAGGAGATCTCCTCCCGGTTGGGGTGCTCCGTGGAGACGGTGAAGGTCCACATCAAGTCGCTGTTCGAGAAGACCGGCATCCACAGCCGCGGGGAGTTCGTCGCCAAGGGCCGCCGAGAGTGAGACGGCCGGTTGGACCTCGTCACCCGGGGACAGCACTCAGAGGGCGCGGGCGAAGAAGTCGCGCAGGTGGCGGGCGTAGCCTTCGGGGTCCTTCCGGGCGTACTCGCCGTGGGCTGCTTGGGGTACCAGCCACTGCTCGCGGGGCTCGCAGGCGGCGCGGTAGAGGCGGCCGTCCAGCTTCTGGGGACCGTCCGGGTCGCTGCCGCCGTTGATGAGCAGCAGCGGCCGGCCTTCCAGGCGGCACATGCCGTCCACGGGCCGCACGGCGTCCACGTCGATGCCGGAACGGCGCAGCCCCCACAGCACCGCCCAGGTGCTCAGGCCGTAGTGGGAGCCCATGTCCCCCGCCAGGTCCGGGAACGCTCCCACCGCCGCCACCGCCTTCACCCGCGCGTCCTCCTGCGCCACCAGCAGGGCCGCCGTCCCGCCCATGGAAAATCCAAACAGGCCCACGCGCCCCGGGGTGACGTCCGGCCGGGCCCGCACGAAGGCCAGGGCCGCGCGCACGTCCTCGCGCTCGCCGTCGCCCCAGCCAATCGCGTCGCCTTCGCTTTCGCCCTGGCCGTGCAGGTCGAAGAGCAGGACGCCGTGCCCCGCCTCCGACAGCACCCGGGCTTCGAAGAGGAGCCGCGTGCGGTTGTCAGCGAAGCCATGCACCAGCACCACCGCCGTCCCGTCGCGCGATGGGACGTACCACCCCTGGAGCTTCCGCCCCGCGGCCTCGAAGGACACGTCCTCCAGGCCCGGCAGCGCGTCCGGGCCGGAGGGCCGCGTCACCGGGACGCGCGCCGGGTGCAACAGCGCCTGGGCCGTGCGAAGGCCTCGCGCCGCCGTGAAGCCGCCCGTACCCAGCGCGCCCAGGGCGAGCCCCAGCGCGGCGATGCGACCCCAGCGGACGCGGTACTGCTTCGTGGACACGGTCAGCTCCGGACGGGCCCGCTCCCGGCGCGCCAGCGCTCGACGAGGTTCGTCACGGCGGTCCCCCAGTCGGGATATTCGAAGGTGAATCCCGCGTCCAGCAGCCGGCCAGGCACCACGCGACGGCTCTTGAGCAGCAGCTCCGTGTCCGTGCGCATGAAGAACGCGCCCACCTCCAGCATCCACTTCGCCGCCGGCAGCCCCACGCTCACGTGCGCCGCCTCGCGCAGCTTCGCCATCAGCTCGCGCTGGGGCAGGGGATTCGGCGCGGCCAGGTTCACCGGCCCGTCCAGGTCGTCGCGCTCCAGCAGCAGCTGCACCGCGCGCACGAAGTCCTGGCCGTGGATCCACGACACGTATTGCCGCCCACTGCCCGCGGGGCCACCCAGCCCCCGGCGCGTCAGGCCCAGGAGCACGTCGAAGATGCCCTCCTTGTCCGGGCTCATCACCATCGCGGTGCGCAGCGCCACCTTGCGCGTGTGGGGCGTGTTGGCTTCCGCCAGCGTGCGCTCCCACGCCAGCGCGATGTCGATGCTGCGCTTCCAGTACGCGGGCACCCCCGGCTCGTTCCCGCCAATGAGCCCGGTGGCCTCGTCGTTGGGCGCGTCCATCCGGTGCGCGTACAGCGTCGCGGTGCTCATCTGCAGCCACACGCGCGGCGGCTTCGCGGCCTGCTGGATGGCCTGGCCCACCACCCGCGTGGAATCCACCCGCGAGTCCATCATCTGGCGCAGGTTCTCCTCCGTGTAGCGGCAGTTCACGCTGCGTCCCGCCAGGTTGATGACCGCGTCGGCGCCATCCACCTCCTTCGCCCAATCACCCAGGGTGCGTCCATCCCAGGACACCGTGCGCGCCTCGCCTCGGCCTCCCCGGCTGATGAGGACGACGTCATCCCCTCGCGCGGTGAACGCCCGCGCCAGCAGGGCGCCCACCTGTCCCGTGCCACCCGGAATCACGACCTTCATGGACGAAACCCCCTCATGGATTGCGACACCCGGAGGCATAGCGCGCACCCCGTCCGGGCCGCCCGGCTCCCGGAAACGGGCCCCCGGGCCGTCCTGGTGCCGTCGATGAGCCCCGCTTTTGCCCGGCTCCGGAGCCCGGCGGTGGGGCATTTCCCGGGATGTCCCGGGTCGGGCGGAAGAAACCCACTGGCTCGGAGGGAAAATGCGATGCGTCACGCAACTGGGGGCACGTCCGGACGAAAATGGGTCATCCCCCACCTCGAATCTTGAGGGCCGTCATGATCATCCCGTCCCGCCCGCTCTCCGCGACCCGCCCCTCGACGAACTCCGCGTCGGCCACGACCTCCACGGCCCGTATCATCCCGAAGGCGTTCTCTTCGGTCTCCACGTTCGAGGCCGGCGCGTCGGCGAAGAAGGCCCCGACGACGCCCACGACGCCGGTTCCCTCGCCGCAGGTGCCGGTGGAGGACGTGCCGCCCAAGTCGGATCCGCGCTACGACGGGCTGAAGGACCAGGCGCTGATCAACGCCCTGCACGACGCGGTCAGCAAGCACAAGGACCTGGGCTACAACCAGGCCCGGAAGATCATCTTCACCACGCTCGACAACCACGACGGCAAGGTGAAGTGCGTCTACACGGGCAAGGAAGTGGCGACGAACAAGATCCCCAACAGCAACGTGATGAACACCGAGCACACCTGGCCCCAGTCCAAGGGCGCCACGGGCGCGGCGAAGGCGGATCTGCACCACCTGTTCCCCACCGACAGCAAGGCCAACTCCATCCGGGGAAACTGGCCCTTCGGCACGGTGAAGAACGTGAAGTGGGAGGAGAACGGCGCCAAGTTCGGCACCGACGAGAAGGGCCGCACCGTCTTCGAGCCGCCCGACGAGCACAAGGGCAACGTGGCGCGCGCGCTGTTCTACTTCTCCACCGTCTACAACAAGCACATCCCCGCGGACGACGAGGCCGTGCTCAAGCAGTGGAACACGCTGGACAAGGTGGACGCGGCGGAAGTCGCGCGCAACGACGCCATCGAGACCTACCAGCAGAACCGCAACCCCTTCGTGGACGACGCGTCGCTGGCCGACCGCATCGCGGACTTCTAGAGTCCGGGGCATGTCCCGTCCCCTCGCGCCCCTGTGGGCGCTCGTCCCTGGCCGCACCGGTGTCCCCCTGCTGAAGGTGGGGGGCACGCCCGAGGCGCCGGGATCCCTGGAGTGGCCCGCCTGCGCGATGTGCGGCGGGCCCCAGCGCTTCCTCTTCCAGTTGCCGCACGTCGAAGGACGGCTGGACCTGGCGCCGCACGCGTCGGTCCACGTCTTCCAGTGCGAGAACCCCGACACCGTCTGCTTCCGTTGGGACCCGGAGGAGGGGGCCAACGCGGCCGTGCCGGTGAATGCGGGCGCGCCGTCCGTGAGCGCGCCGCCGGGGCCGGTGAAGCCGTACGCGGAGTGGACGCTCGGCTTCGAGCCCGCCACCGAGGACACCGAGGCCCTGTCGGTGGACGTCAACGAGGCCACCGAGGAGCAGCTCCTGGCGCTGGACCGCGCGCAGGCGGAGGCGCCGGAGAGCAAGGTGGGCGGCGTGCCCGGGTGGCTCAACGGCGAGGCCACGCCGGAGTGCTGTGACGCGCCCATGCGCTTCGTCGCGCAGCTGGCCGCGATGCCGTTCGGCCTGGACTTCGGCGACAACGGCCGGGGCTACCTCTTCCGCTGCACGCGCGAGGACTGCGTGCGTCCGTTCCGCTTCCTCACCCAGGGCGCCTGAGTGGCTTCAGGGCGTGGTCAGGTCCTTCAGCCGCTTCGCCATCATCGTGGTGGAGTCCTCCAGCCACTGGATGCACTGCTCGGGGTTCACGAAGATGCCCTGAGCCACGGAGTCGAGGAACACCGGTGGCACCCAGGCGATGAGGTAGTCCGCCGACTGGGTGTCGGACTCGGGGTCCTCGCGGAACATGCCGACCCAGGTGTCCCAGGGCGGCACGTTGTGCTCGTCGAAGAATCCCCGGGTCACCTGGTCGGACACGCCGTCGGAAAGGGTGTCATCCGGGAAGAACACGAGCAGCCGACCTCCCTGAAGACGTTCCCTTCCGCTCAGCGGCGGGCTGCCACGCAGGGCGTGGTGCCGGCTGCTGATGATCCGATCCATCAGATTGAAGCGATCCGGATCCACCATCACCCGAGGCTGGAAGGCAGGCGTGCGCAGGCAGGTGGCTGGCGCGTCCAACGTCGCCCGGGGCGCGCACCAGCGGATCGTCTCATCCATCGCCGCAAGGAGGGAGTCCCAGCCCCACCTGCCGTCGGGCACCTCGTACAGCAGTCGTGAAGGGCCCGGCGCACGCGGAATGGAAGAGTTGGGGATGGGCGCGTGCGGGATGATCCTCACCGCTGCATCGCCTTGAGCAGCTTCTGGGCGTCCTCCGCGCTGAGCTTGCCGGCCTCCACCAGGTCCAGCACGCGGCGCATCTCCTCATCGGGGATGCCCTGGGACTGGGGCGGAGGGGGCGGTGCGGGCGGCCGAGGCCGGTGGTGCTGGGACCCCTGGCCCGCCCAGGGCGGCGCGCCCCACGAGTTCGCCCAGGCGTGGGCCCACTGGTTCGCGTGGCGCTCGGCGCGGCGCTGCCAGCGCTCCGCCTGCCGCTGCCAGCGCATGGAGTCCTCCTCCCAGGCTTCCGCGTCCTCGCCGCGCGAACGGCCCGACTCGCGGATGCGCACCGAGCCCAGCTCCGTCTCCAGCAGGATCGTCGTCGCCGCCTGGGGGTTGGACGGGTAGCGCGTCTGCGCCGAGCCCAGCGATGTATGGGCCGAGATGTTCACATCCAGCCCGGGCACCAGGCGCAGCTCCACCGCGCCCACCTGCGTCCCGATGCGGTGCTCGCCCACGTCCAGCGCGTCCACGTCCAGCTTCACCGCGCCCGCGGCGGCGTGGACGTGGAGGGTGCCGCCCACGCGCTCGCCGATGATGCGGCCCGCGCCCGTGCGCAGGGTCAGCTTGCCGTGCACGTCGCGCAGGCTCGCCGTGCCCGCGTCGGTGTTCAGCTCCAGCTCGCAGTCCTTCAGTCCGGAGATGCGCACCGCGCCCGCGTCCAGCAGGAGCTTCGCGCGCACGTCGGGCGGCACGAACAGCTCCGCCTGTCCGCCGTGGCGCCAGAACAGTGACAGGAAGCCCGCCTCGCGCGGCAGCAGCTCCACCTTCGTCACCCGGCCGTGCTCCTGGATGCGCGTCTCCACCCGGCCGTGCGTCACCAGGTAGGGCTTCTCTCCCTCCGGCAGCGGCGACACGACGAGCGTGGCGGCGGGCGCGTGCAGCACCAGCTCCGCGTGCTGTCCCCACGGAATCGCGTGGCGCTGGGTGCCGTCGCGCGAGGAGGACGAGGCGTCGGAGGACGGCGTGGCTTCAGGGTCCATCATGGGTGGTTACTCCCGTGCCTTCTTGAGACGTTGAGCGGCCTCGTCCGCGTCGATGAGCCCGGCCGCGAGGTCATCGAGAATCTGCGCCCGGCGCGGAGCGCCGCGCTCCCGAGGCGGAGGTGGCGGAGGAGGAGGCGCGGGAGGCGGCGGGCCTCCGGGCGCCTGGCCCAGGGCCTCCACCACGTCGTCCAGCCGCGCCACCACCGTCGGATAGGAGAGGCCCAGCGCCTGCTCCACGTCCTTGATCTTCCCCCGGCACGCGATGAACACGCGCACGAACGCGAGCTGCTCCGGCGACAGCTGCTGCACCCAGCCCGTCGTGAAGCGCCCCTCCACCGCGGACGCGCACCCGTCGCAGCGAACCCGTTCGATGACGGTGCCGCCTCCACAGACGGGGCAGCGGGTGGGCACGGGCCAGGTGGACTTGGAGGTTGTCATGGTTGGTTATTCAGAAAATCAATTTCGAGATTAAGAATATTGATTTCTACGGCGCTGGCAAGGGCTGGAGTTCATTTCCAGGAAAGACGGACACTTCCGAGCCGGTGGCCACGAAGGCGGAGTGGGGCGTGCCCCGGAGGCATTCGGAGAAGGCGGGGCCGTAGAAGCGGGCCACGTCGCAGTCGAAGGAGGTCTCCTGGGCGCGCCAGACGCTCCATCGGGGATGTTCCACGCGGTACTCGGCGCAGCCGCCGTCGCGCTGGGCGGTGTAGCCCCAGTAGTGCTCGGTGATGAACTCCTCCTGGGAGCCGGGGGCGCTCTCGGACGGCGTGCCGAGCGTCCGGGCCGACAGCTGGTGCCAGCGGCCGTGGGACTTCCAGGCGTACTCGACGTGGCCGGGCGCGCCGGTGTCCGCGCCGTCCATGTTCACGGCGTGGCGCATGGGGTGCGCGACGTAGGGCTCGTTGTAGAGGACTCGCGCCACGGTGGCGATGGCGAGCCGGGGCACGATTTCGCGCACGAACACCACGCCGCGCCGCCAGCCTTCGGGGCCCAGGCGGCGCACGTAGAAGCGCAGGTTCACCTCATCGAAGTCCCGGTGGAACGGCACCACGAGTCCCCGCACGCGCGTGTCGAGGAAGCGGAAGCCGACCATGCTCGCGAACGTGCGGCCCTGCCACGCGTCGAGCTCCGTGCCACGGGGGACGAGGGGCCGCAGCACCGCCGGGTCCACCTCGTAGTTGAGCATCAGCAGGTACCGCCACGTCGCCGTCAGGAAGGGGCGCATGCGCGAGGTCTAGCGCGCACGCGACGCCCGGGCCCAGGCCCGCCCCCTTGCGCGGCTTCTGTCGCGCAGAAGCGCGGGCCGCCTTCAGGGAACGGCGGGCCGCGCCTGGGGCTTCCGGGAGGTGAGCCCCCGCTCCAGCCGCTCCCGCCACTTCAGCGCGGGCCGCTCCACGCCATGGTGCAGCGCGAGCGAGGCGAGCAGCACCGCCACGGCGCCGCCCAACACCGTGACGACGTGGAACGCGTCCATCCCATGGGGCGCCAGCGCGTCCCGCACGCCGTGCTGCACGGCCTTGTGCGTGAGGTAGACGGTGAAGCTCAGGACCGCGAAGGTCTTCACGCCCGGGATGCGGGCGCAGACGCGCGAGGCCGCGGGGCCCGCCAGCGCCAGCACCAGCGCCGCGAAGCCCAGCGCGGCCAGGGGGAACGACAGCAGGACATAGGGGAGGTAGCGGAAGTGCTCCTCGTTGATGAAGAGGACGCCGCCCAGACACGCGAGTCCCACGACGGCCATCCCCCGCGCGCGGGCGCCGCGAGTCCAGCGCTCCCAGGCCTGTGGCCGGAAGACGCGCAAGGCCGCGAGCAGCACGCCGCACGTCAACCCGTCGAGCCGCGCGTACGTCGGGTAGTAGAGCAGCATGTCGAAGTCGCGCCACCCCGGATCAGCGGGCCCGAGCGCGGAGAAGTGGTGCAGCCACAGCCCGCCGCGCAGGAGCATGCCTCCGCCCATCACGGCCACCGCGAGCGCGATGAGCGACGGCGCGCGAAGGCGTCCACGCAGCGCGAGCACGGTGAGAGGCAGCACCAGGTAGAAGTGCTCCTCCACGCACAGGGACCACGCGTGGGAGAAGCCGTTGATGCGCAGGCCGAAATTCTGCGTGAAGGTGAGGAACCGCCACGCGGGCGTCACCAGGGGCCGCTCGCTCCAGGCTGGCACGAAGAGGTAGAGGCCCAGCACGACGAGGAAGGACGGAAGGATGCGCAGCGAGCGCCGCAGGTAGAAGCGCCGCAGTGACGGCGTCTCACCGCGCGACACCGGCTCCAGGAGCTGCGAGCCGATGAGGAAGCCGCTGAGCACGAAGAACAGCTCCACGCCCGTCCAGCCGAAGTTGGCGAACGCCTGGAAGGCCTCGTGACCCTGGGGGCGGGGGTAGTGGTAGACGACGACGACGAGGATGGCCAGGCCCCGGAGCAGGTCCAGGCCGGCCAGATGGCGCGGTTCGGTGGCGTTCAGCGGAGTCGGCTTTCAGCGGGGGGAGTGCACCCGATGCTAGCAAGCCGCGCCCCGGCCGCCAGTGACACGCCGCTCATCTCGTTCGGGACGCGCCGGCCACCCTGGGGTCAGGGCGTCTGGGAATCCAGGTCCTCCACCCTTGCTCGCAAGCGCGCCGGCACGCGTGCCAGGACCCGGAACTCCCGTGCGGAACGCTCGGAGTGCGCGTCCCGCGCCGTTCATCGCGGCCGTGCACCAGGCGTGCCTCAATAGCTGCCGCCAATCATCAGCAGGCCCGAGTAGCGGCCGTCCCCCGCGCCAATGTCCTGCGAGGGCGCGAAGTTTTGCCCGAAGAGGAAGCTGTAGCTGCCTCGCACCTCGGCGGTGAGCTGGGGGTTGATCTTGAAGCGCACGCCCGCGCCCACGGGTGCGTAGCCCCCGGTGTCGTCGAAGAACCGGAAGAAGCTGCCCTCGCGCACCGAGTAGCGCTCGACGCCGATGCCCCCGAGCACATAGGGCTGCAGCCGGGTGGGGGTGAAGCCAATCGTGAGCGCCGCCTGCGCTCCGTTTCGCACGAGGTCCGGCGTGCCGAAGAAGTCGGAGCTGTCCGCGACGGACAGGCTGCTCACGCCGCCGCTGTAGCCCAGCTCCAGGCCCACGTAGTCATTGGCGCGGTAGCCTACGACGACGCCATACGACGGCCCTGGATCCAGGTTGGGCGCGAGCTTGCCCGTGTAGCCCTCCACGCCCAATCCGAGGAGGAAGTAGGGGCCCTGCCAATCCACCCGTCCCATCCGCGTGGGCGCGTCCGACGGTGGGTCCTGGGCTCTGGCGGCGCCACCCGTCAGTCCTGCCAGGCAGAGCCCCAACGCGATGCTTCGCCTCATGACCGCTCCCTTCATGTGTCGTGTGCGCAGCCAGAAGGTGACCTTGGGGGGAGGGGCGAACAACGAACGGACAGGCGGTGCCTCGGAGGCCCACGGTCCCCCGGAGGGTGGGGGAGGCGGCGCACGAAGCCGTGCCCCCGCCTGCCTCCCCGCCCATCCTCTGTGATTCCCCGCGAGCGGCTTCCACCTTGAGCCGTACCCGGATGCCCTCGGTACCTCCTCCTCGCGTCCGGGACGGGAGCACACCGCCATGAATGACGCCGCCCACCCCCAGTCCGTCGTGGGGTCCACCCCTTCTGTCCTCCGGGCCCGCGCCCGGCGCGTCCTCGCGCATTGGGACGAAGTGCTGCCGGACGTGGACGCGCTCTATCGAGACCTGCACGAACACCCGGAGCTGTCCGGCCAGGAAGCGCGCACGGCCGCCCAGGTGGCGCGCCGGTTGGAGGCGGAGGGCTACGCGGTGAGCAGGGACGTGGGCGGCCACGGCGTGGTGGGCCTGCTGCGCAACGGCGACGGGCCCACGGTGCTCCTGCGCGGGGACATGGATGCGCTGCCCGTGGAGGAGAAGACGGGGCTGCCCTACGCGAGCCGCGTGCGGACGGAGGACGGCGAGCCGGTGATGCACGCGTGCGGCCATGACGTCCACACCGCGTGCCTGGTGGGCACGGCGGCGGTGCTGGCGCGCTCGCGCGATGCGTGGCGCGGCACGGTGATGGTGGTGGGGCAGCCGGCGGAGGAGACCTTCCAGGGCGCGAAGGCGATGCTGGATGACGGGCTCTACTCGCGCTTCGGCACGCCGGACGCGGTGCTGGGCCAGCACACGGCGCCGCTGCCGGTGGGCACCTTCATGCACCGCGAGGGCGTGACGATGATGGGCTCCGCGCACGTGCGCCTGCGCCTCTTCGGCCGGGGAGCGCATGGCGCGCTGCCGGAGCTGTCCGTGGACCCCGTGGTGCTGGGGGCCAGCGTGGTGATGCGCCTGCAGACCATCGTGTCGCGCGCGCTGTCGCCGCTGGAAGCCGCGGTGGTGACGGTAGGGGCCTTCCATGCGGGGACTCGCGCCAACGTGATTCCGGACGAAGCCCTGCTGGAGCTGACAGTGCGCACGGAGGATGCCGCGGTGCAGGAGCGGGTTCTCGCGGCCATCGAGCGCATCGCGAAGGGCGAGGCCGCGGCGTCGGGCGCGCCGAGGGCTCCCCAGGTGGAGGTCCTGAACCGCGGGCCGGTGAACCGCAACGACCCGGAGCTCATGCGCCGAGTCCGGGACGCGCACGCGGAATGGTTCGGGCGCGACGCACTGGTTCCGGGGGTGCTCGCCACCGCGAGCGAGGACTTCCCCTTCTTCGCCCAGGGGCCGGAACATCCCGTGCCCACCGCGTACTGGTTCATGGGCATCACGCCGCGAAAGGCCTGGGAGGAGGCACCGGGCGCGACGCCGCAGGAGAAGATGGCGCACGTGCCAGGGCCGCACTCCAGCGGTTATGCCCCGGACCGCGAGGGCTCGCTGCGCGGCGGCTGCGAGTCACTCACCGTGGCGGCGCTGGCCTGCCTGCACGCGGGCGATGCGTCCGTGAACCACTGAGAGCGGCCCCGGCCTGGAACGGGGTCGCTGGCCCGGCTGGCTCCCCGTCGCTTGCCCCCGCCGCGAGTGCCTCCAACTTGAGAGGCGGACGACACTTCTAAAGGACATCCCGATGAAGCTTCCGCTCATGGCCTCGATGACCGCGCTCCTGCTGGGCGGCTGTGCCACGCAGACCGCGTCCGTTGCACAGGAGTCCCCGTCCGAGGCATTCGCCAGCGACGAGATGTCCTGGGACTCGGAGGAGTCGCCTCGCACGCAGGAGATGCTGCGCGAGCATGACCTGAACTTCTACGGAACCGCGGGCGCCGAGGCCCAGGCCAACGCGGAAGCCACCGGAGGCACGGGCATCGAGAAGTCCTCGAAGCCGGAGGACTTCAAATGCGTGGACGCCAACGAGGTGGGCACGGGTGGCTCAGGCGGCATCGACATGCGCGGCGTGGACAACCTGGCCCCGGAAGTCGTGCCGTCACAGAACCCCGGCGCGCGGTTGGACATCATCCCGGAGGCCTGGAACCGCAACAAGGGCATCGGCACGAGCCCCGTGGCGCCGTCCACCGGCACGCCTCCCGCGGAGGGCAGCGGCGGCGCCGGCCATTAGGCTCTGTCCCCTTCAGCCCTGTTGCTTCACCAGCCGGGTCAGCTCGCGGTCCAGCGTGGCCGCGAACTGCTGGCGGTCCTGCGGTGAGAAGCCGCCGGGGCCGCCCGTGTTCACGCCGCTGTCGCGCAACTCCTGCATGAAGTTCCGCATCGACAGCCGCTCGTCGATGGTCTCCGGCGTGAAGAGCTCCCCTCGTGGATCCATCACCACGACGCCCTTGGGGACGAGCAGCGCGGCCAGCGGGATGTCCTGCGTGACGGCCAGGTCCCCGGCCTCCGCGGACGTGGCGATGTGCCGGTCCGCCACGTCCAGCCCCGCGCCCACCTGCACGGTGGACACGTACGCCAGCCGCGGCAGCGCCAGCGGCTTGTTCGCCACGAAGACGATGGGCACCTTCACGCGCTGCACGGCGCGCAGCAGGATGTCCCGCACGGGCCCCGGACACGCATCGGCATCGACCCAGATTTTCATGCGGACCATCCTCGCTGATTGTCCCGCCCGGGTCAGGCGCGTTGACGCGTCATCCCCCGGCTGACACGTCGCGGACGCACCCCCTGACGCGTCCGGTGGCCACCGCGCCTCGAGAACCCCACGGGCAGTCATCTGTCGCTTGCTGGTACGCCGGGTGCAGTGGGGCGGGCATGCCCCAATTCCTGGAGGTCGAGCGTCGGCCGCTGGCACACGCGGACGGGACGGCCTGAGCCTTGGACACCATCCGGTATGACGTCGCCGTGTTGGGCGGCGGTCCCGCGGGGGCGGCGCTGGCGCTGGCCTTGTGCAGGCATTCGGGCCTGCGCGTCGTCCTCTTCGAGCGCTCCACCTACGCGCAGCCCCGCCTGGGCGAGACACTGCCTCCGGACAGCCGGCGGTTGCTGGCGCGGTTGGGCGTCTGGGAGGCCTTCGCGCGCCAGGGCCACCTGCGCTCCATGGGTTCGTGCTCGCGCTGGGGAGACTCCGCGCTGGGCGACAATGATCACCTGCGCTCGCCTTGGGGCACGGGCTGGCACCTGGACCGCTCCCGGTTCGACCGGATGCTCGCGGACGAGGCGATGCGCTTCGGCGTCGACGTGCGCATCGGCTCGGCGGTGACGGACTGGACGCCCCTGGAGACCGGCGGCCACCGCCTCTTCGTTCCCACGGAGGGTGATGCGCCCCGCGACTTCGTGGACGCGCGCTTCGTCGTGGACGCCACGGGCCGGAGCGCCGTCTTCGCCACGTCGCAGGGGGCCCGGCGTCACACGGTGGACCGCACCTCCGGCCTGTGCGGCACATTCGCGCTCCAGCCCGGCCGCACCGTGGACGCGCTCACGCTGGTGGAGTCGTGCGAGGACGGCTGGTGGTACTCCGCGCGGATGCCCGGCGACCAGGTCGTCTTCGGGCTGATGGGCGACAAGGATTCGCTCCAGGGGTTGATGCCGGAGGACGCCGAGGCATGGCGTGCGCGGATGGAGCGCGCGCCCGAGACGCGCCGCCGCCTGGAGGCATGTGTCTTCACCGGCGAGCCCCTGCGCGCGGTGTCCGCGAACGTCGCCTGCCTGGACCGGCTGCACGGCGAGGACTGGCTCGCGGTGGGCGACGCCGCGTGCATGTTGGATCCGCTATCCTCGCAGGGCACGTCCCAGGCCCTGCGCACCGCGAATCAGGCCGCCGACGTGGTGAGCCGGTACCTCCGGGGTGACTCCGCCGCGCTGCGCCTCCACGAGGCGCGAACGCGGCACGAGTTCCAGGAGCACCTGCGCATCCGCGAGGGCTACTACCGCCTGGAGCGCCGCTGGCCCGGAGCGCCGTACTGGCGCAACCGCCAACAATCCTGCGCCCCCGTCCTTTCGTCGCCGCCCTGAGCCCCCTCCCCGTTGCAAGGTGAGGCTGAGTGACGTCAGTCCGCGCGCTCCGGGCGGGGATTCGCTAAGCCAACCGGAGTAATTCCGTTCAGGGGTACGCTGCGTTGGTAATGAGCAGCGTGCGCCGGAAGAGGCCCCAGCAGGGCGTGCGGCTAACTGCCGGGCAGCGGCGCCTCCTGACAGGGCTGCTC
>NZ_RAWR01000237.1:0-15850 GCF_003986945.1 Corallococcus sp. AB018
CCGGGAGGACGCGAGGGCTCGGGGCATGGAGGGGCTCGTGGCTCTTGGAGAAGCGGGAATGGAGGAAACCTACATCGGAGACGGGACGCCGTGCGGGCCAACGAACCGGATTGAGCCCGTCTTCCCTGAAAGGAACGCTGGGAGCGCATTCCCACCGTGCGGTGGGCGCTCTAAGATGATCGCCGCTTCAACCTGGACCCACCCATGCCTCCTCGCCGTCCATCACCGTCATCGCGTTCGGGCACCGGCCGTTCGGCCGGAGGCGCGACGGCGGACCGCCGACCCAAAGCTCCCGCGGGGGGCGGCTCCCGCCGCGTCTCCGCCGTGCCGGATGAAGACTGGTCCGCGCCACTCTCCGGCGAAGACAGCCAGGACGGGGGAGACCCGGAGCTGTACGGCGACGCGGAGCCCGTTCGCTCGCGCACGGGCGAGACGCGGGTGGCCTCCATTGACGACGTGCGTCCGGAGGCGGAGGAGCCCGCCGAGGACGAGGACAACTCCGAGACGACGCGCGCCGGCCCCCCGGTGCTGATGCTGGTGCTGGACGGCCCGGACAAGGGGCGCAAGAAGCGCTTCAAGGGCGTGCGCATGGTGGTGGGGCGCAGCAAGGACTGCGACTTCGCCCTGGGCGACCAGACCGTGTCCCGGCGCCACCTGGAGCTCGTCTACGGCGAGAGCGGCGTGGTGATGCGCGATCTGGGCGGCATCTCCGGCACCCAGGTGAACGACCAGAAGGTCGACGAGTGCATCCTGAAGCACGGGGACGAAATCTCCGTGGGCAAGACGCGCCTGCGCTTCGTGGACGAGGGCGAGCTCATCAAGGAGATGCGCGCCAAGGCCGAGTCCGGCGAGGCGGACGAGAAGAAGGAAAAGAAGGAGGAGAAGAAGGACCCGCGCCTGGATGAGAAGACCAACGCGAACTACAAGATCGCGGACCTGATGCGCGACGAGAAGGCGCGCAAGACGGGCGTGCCCCGTCCGCGTCCGGTGCGTTCAACGGCGCGCGAGGGCTTCAAGATCACCTTCAAGATGAAGGTGGGCGCGGCGGTGGGTGGCCTGGTGCTCCTGATGCTGATCGCCGGTCTGGCGATGTCCGGCGGGAACAAGCCGCCGCCCAAGCCGGTGGTGGACCCCAGCCAGGCGCGCGCGCAGGAGCTGATGCAGCGAGCGCGCGACAAGGTGCGCGACGGCGAGTACCCGGACGCGGTGCGCTTCGCCCAGGAGGCGGAGAAGCTGCGCGTGGGCATCGACGTGGACGGCGTGGCCAAGGCGGCCCAGCAGCTCCAGGACATCATGGACGCCTTCCAGGCGACCCGGGACCTGATGGCGGAGAACCGCTACCCGGACGCGCGCGCGAAGCTGACCGGCACGCCGCAGGGCACGGCGCGCACGGACGAGGCGCGCAAGAAGCTGGAAGAGGAGCTGGACGCCCGCGAGCAGAAGTACACGCTGGACCTGGTCGATGCGGCGCTGACGGAGCGCCGGCCGGACGACGCGCGCACCCTCATCGCGGAGCTGCCGCAGGGCACGCGCTCGCTCTACGAGCAGAAGCTCACGGACCTGGTGAACCAGCTGGCCAAGGAGGCGCAGCAGGCCGCGCGGCAGGCGGGTGTCCGGCAGGCGGTGGCCGCGGAGAACGCCAAGCAGCGCCGCGCGGAGTTCGTGGCGGAGGCCTTCCAGGACGTGGAGCGCCGCTTCAACGGCGGGGACTTCCAGCGCGCGTCGCTGGAGGTGGACCGGGTGATGGACAAGTACCGGAGCGAGGCGGACATCCAGGCCCGCGCGCGCAACCTGAAGAAGCTCATCCCCCAGTTCCGCTCCGCCTTCGAGGAGGGCCAGAAGAAGTACGAGAACAACTCGTTGGAGGCCTCCGTGAAGCCGCTGCGCCGCGCGGTGGAGGTGTACCGGCAGATTGGCTTCGCTGGCTCGCTGGGCGACACGCTGGACAACGAGCTGGCCTCCGCGTCGGTGGCGGCGGGGCAGGCGGCCTTCAAGCGCAAGGAGTTCCCACTGGCGGGCCGCAGCTTCCGAGAGGCGCTGCGTCTCAACCCGGGTGACTCGCGCGCCCGCGACGGCCTGGACGAGCTGCAGAAGAAGGTGGAGGAGCTGTACCTGTCGGCGTACATCTCGCGCGACCGCGACCCGGCCCTGGCGACGGAGCAGTTCAAGATCGTCATCGAGTCCTCCGCGGAGGGCGCGGACGTGAAGCGCAAGGCGGAGATGGCGCTGAGCGACCTGCAGAAGGCCGGCGGTTCGTAGCGCGTAGCTGGAGTCAGGGGGCCGCCGCCCGTGGGATGAGGGTGGGCGGCCTCTTTCATGTATCCCTGTCACACCTGTCGTCGTGCGCGGTCTGGAGACACCGGATGAACGAGTCGTCGTTGCGTGAGCTGGGCATGGACCTGTTCGAGGAGCGCCAGTTCGAGCGCGCCCTCGCCGTCTTCGCGGAGGCCGTTCGCCGCGTGCCCGCGGACCACCGCTCGCGCATGCTGGCGTCCCGGTGTCTGGCGGAGCTGGGTGAGCGCGAGCGCGCCGTCACCGCGTACCACGCGTGCGCGGAGGGGCTCCTGCGCCGCGACTACCTCTTGAGCGCCATGGCCGCGTGCAAGCTGGCCATGGAGCTGTCTCCGAACGAGCGCCGCCTGAAGGAGACGCTGTACCGCGTGCACTCGCGCGCCGCGCGCAGCGCCCCGGGCCGCGCCGCCGTGCCGCCGCCGCTGCCGCCGGAGCACCTGTACGACGGCAAGGTGGACACGGACCTGATGGGCCTCGTGGGCGAGGAGCTGTCCAACCGCGCCATTGAAGTGCTGGCCGCGCCGGACACCGGCGGCACCGCGGATCCGCAGAGCCGTCCGCCGCTGCCGCTGTTCGCGGACCTGGACCGGGACGCGTTCCTGGACCTGGTGGGGCGCATGGTGTGGCGCACCATCAAGCCGGAGGAGGTCATCAGCCGCGAGGGCGAGCCGGACGACCACCTGCACGTCATCGTCGCCGGCAAGGCGGAGGTGACGCGCCGGACGGACGGCGAGGACCGCACGCTGGGCTTCCTGGGCGGCGGCTCCATCTTCGGCGAGCTGGCGCTGCTCACGGGCGCGCCTCCCACCGCGTCGGTGACGGCGGTGTCGGACTCGGAGGTTTTTGAAATCCGCCGCGAGCACCTCAACGCGGTGGCGAAGAGCCACCCGGCGGTGCCGCAGCTGCTGGCGGACTTCGCGCAGCAGCGCATGATGCGCAACCTGATGGCGAACTCGCCCCTGTTCCAGCAGCTGCCGGAGTCGGAGCGGGGCGCGTTCTTCCAGCGCTTCACCTTCCGCGCGCTGCAGCCCGGCGAGAGGGTCCTGGTGGAGGGCGAGTATTCCCAGGGCCTCTTCCTGGTGCTGGCCGGCGAGCTGACGGTGCAGAAGGAGGACCCGGCGGGCGGCATGGTGACGCTGGGCGTGCTGCGCGAGGGCGACGTGGCGGGAGAGATTTCACTGCTCACGGGCCTGAGGGCCACGGCCACGGTGTCCGTGACGCGCAAGACGGCGGCGGGGTGGCTCAAGCGCGAGGCCTTCCAGGAGCTGGTGACGTCCTTCCCCAACATCCGCACGTACCTGGAGCAGCTGTCCGACCGCCGCCTGAAGCAGATTGGCGAAGCGCTGCGCCCGCTGGAAATCATCGACGCGGACGACATGATGCTGGAGCCGGAGACCGGGGCCGCCTGAGATGGTGCTGACTCGAACCCGGGTGGTGAGCGGCATGGCGGCGGTGCTCGCCGCCGCGCTCGTGTTGTTCCTCTGGCCGCGCGAGGAGCCGGGCGTGAAGGACGCCGTCACCCGGCGCATCGTCGCGATGACGCGCTCGGCGGAGGAGAAGGACGTGGGCGGGGTGATGGAGGGCGTGTCCGAGCGCTTCAAGACGAAGGACGGCTGGAGCAAGCAGGACGTGCGCGGAATCCTGGCCGCGCAGGTGCTGCGGGGCCAGTGGGTCCGCATCTTCACCACCGACATCGACGTGCACGAGGTGTCGCCCACGCAGGGTGACTTCCAGGCGCGCTTCATCTTCGGCCGCTCGGAGGCGGACAAGCTGGAGGACCTGGCGAAGGACAGCGTCCTCAACGCCTACGCCATCGAGGGCACCTTCGAGAAGGAGGAGGATGGCGAGTGGCGCGTGGTGAAGGCGAAGCAGCGCCAGTTGGACCCCTCGGAGCTGCTCTAACGCGTCACCGCTTCGGGTGACTGCTGCTGGAAGAGCGGCCCCGCCTCCGTGAGCCAGGCCTTGGCCATGGCGGGCTGGCCGCTGGTCTCCAGGCGCTTCTTGATGTCGTTGGCGCGCGTGGCCAGCTGCTCCACGGGCGCGCCCTGGGCGCGGGCGCGCACGAGTGAGAAGTAGTGCTGCTGGCACCCGGAGGCGAACTCGCCCTGGGCGAAGAGCAGCTCGCCCAGCGCCGCGTACGCCTCCGGCATGCTGCCCGCGCCCGTCTCCGGAGCCACGGCGGTGAGCAGCGACTTCGCGCCGTCGAAGTCCTTGCGCGCGAGCAGCAGCGCGCCCTTGGCGTACTGCGCCCGCGCCAGCCCCACGCCGCGCGCCGAGAGCGCCTTGTCGTAGGCCGCGAGCGCGTCGTCCTGACGGCCGGCCGCCTCCATCACGCCGCCGCGCGTGAGCCAGTACCGGTCGTCCTTGTCCAACGCGGGCAGCTCCTTGCCGTCCGCCGTCCGCACCTTCACCTCGCGGAAGGTCTTCTCGTAGGCGTCCAGCATGGCCAGCGCGCCCTCGCCGTCGCCCTGGGCCTGGAGCAGCCGCGCGCCCTCCAGCGTCAGGAGTGGCGCGGTGGGCCGCTTCGCCGCCGCCGCCTCGAAGGCCTGGCGGGCGTCCGGGGCGCGCTTCACCGCGAGCGCACGGCCCCGGGTGAAGAGGGCGTAGTGCTCGTCCGGCCAGGCCTTGAGCGCCGCGTCCACGTGGGTGAGCGCCTCGTCAGGGGAGCCCTTCGCCAGGGAGACTTCCGCCTGGGCCACCGCCATGCGGGCCTGGAGCGCGGGCGTCAGCTCCTTGCCGCGCGAGCGCACCTCCTCCAGCAACGCCGTCACGCCGTCCGGAGGCCGCCCCGCGTACAGCTGCGCCAGGGCGGACGTCACCCGCGACAGCAGGTGGTCCGGGTTCGCGGTGGTGGCGCGCGCGAAGGCCTCCACGGCCTGGGGGAACATCCCCTCGTCGAGCAGCGCTTCACCGTAGGCCACGGAGAAGCGCGGATCCTTCCAGGCCCCTTCCGCCGCGCGCGCGAAGGCCTGGCGGGCCTCCGAGAGGTGCCCCTCCTTCTGCAGCAGCCGCGCCTGGGCCAGCGTCAGCCGGGGGCTGTTGGCGCCCTGGGACTTGAGCTCCTCCAGCAGCTTGTGCGCCTCCGCCGTCTGCCCCGAGCCCACGAGCAGCAGCGCCCGGGCGCCGTAGCGCTCACCGGAGCGCGAGCCCAGCGTCTCCGCGCGCTCCAACTGTTCGCGCGCCTTCGCTTCCGCGCCGGGCTGGTGGTGGGTGAGCCACAGCTCCGCCTGGAGGTCCGCGGCCAGCGCCCGCGCGTCGCGCGAGTCCGGCGCGAGCGCGAAGAGGGCCTCCAGGTTCTGCTGCGCCATGGCCAGGTCGCTGGGGTTGCCCTTCAGCACCGCGGAGCGCGCCGTGCGCAGGTGGGCGTCCACCTCCTGGCGCACCTGCCCCTGGTGCACGTACCAGGCGACACCCGCGGCGAGCAGCACGGCGACGGCGCCAATCTGGGCCAGGGCGCTGCCCAGTCCCTCGCGACGCTTCCAGTCACCGCGGCCCGACGTTTCCATGGGGGTGGCCTCACGCGCAAAGATTGAAGATTTTCAGACAGTTATGCGAAGTAGGACGGGCATGGACAGATAGGTCCGGCCCCCTGGGGTGTCAACGGGTGGGGGCAGCACGCACGCGGGGGCGGCACGCCCCGGAGGCACGTCATGGCCGTCTACACGACACTTCCCCCCGAGGCCTTCACCCACGTGGCGGAAGTCTGGGGCCTGGGGGCGGTGCGCTCCATCACGCCGATTCCCCAGGGCTCCATCAACACCAACCACCGGCTGGAGACGGACTCAGGCCGCGTCTTCGTGCGCCACACGACGGTGCGCTCGCCGGACGACCTGCGCTTCGAGGCGTCCCTGTTGGTGCACCTGTCCCAAGCGCACTTCCCCGCGCCGGTGCTGCTGGTGCCTCCGGGGCCCACGCCCTTCCTGGAGCTGCACGGCGGGCGGATCAGCGTCTTCAAGTGGCTGGCCGGCGAGGAGTACACCCGCGACCGCCTCACGCCGGAGGTGCTGGAGCGCCTGGGTGCCGAGCTGGGCAAGCTGCACCGGGTGACGCAGTCGTTCGGTGGCACGCGCGCGAATCCCTACGGCCCCGGCGTGGTGAAGGGCTGGCTGGAAGGCCTGTCCCAGCGGCCGGAGCCGGAGCTCGTCTCGGTGGCGGCGGAGCTGGAGCGGTACCTCTCGCGCGTGGAAGCCGAGCGCCAGGGACTGGAGCCCCGGGGCGTCATCCACGCGGACCTCTTCCTGGACAACGTGAAGTGGCTGGGCGACCGCGTGGGCGCCTTCTTCGACTTCGAGATGGCCTGCGTGGACGCGTACGCGCTGGACGTCGCCGTCACCCTCAACGCGTGGTGCTTCGAGGGGACGTACCAGCCGGAGCGGTGTCAGGCGCTCCTTCGCGGCTACCAGGACGCACGGCCGCTGTCGGACGTGGAGAAGCGGGCGCTGTACGGCCACGCCCTCTACGGCGCGGTGCGCTTCACCACCAGCCGCATCCGCGACTACCACCTGTCCCCGCTGGGCGCGGACAAGCTCGCGCCCAAGGACTTCCGCACCTACCTGTCCCGCGCGCGGGCCCTGGATGACATGGGCCCGGACGGGTTGAAGGCGCTCGTGGGCGCCTGAGGGGAAGGCAGGTGGCTAGATGCCGGAGAGGATCTTCCAGTCGCCGCCGACCTTCTGGAACACCATCTGCTCCAGCTCCGAGTCCGACTGGGGCCGGGCGTTGAGGCCGGGCATGCGCCAGGACGCGTTCCAGTAGTAGATGGCGAGTGCGACGTCGTCCTCGCGGAACTCCACGCGGCGGATGTTGAAGTCCACCTTGGGGTTCTGCAGCTTCTGGAAGAGGGACCGGAGGTGGGACTCGAGGTTGACGGCGGTGAGGTCGTCCGTCGGGTCGTCCGGGGTGCCGCCGTCGTCGCGGAACTTCGGGGACACCAGCGCCTGGATGGCCTTCGCGTCGCGGGCCTCCAGGGCGGCGCGATACTTCTCCATCACGGAGAGGATGGCGCGGGTTTCACCGGTGTCTTCCAGCTCCGTGCCGGGGATGCGCTTCGGGGCGCATGCGGCCAGGAAGAAGACGGCGCAGAGGGCGAGGAAGCGGTTGTGCATGGCGGGGCCTTATGGGTTCAACCGCATTTGTGTCAACCCATTCCCCGGCCCCGCCGCCCTCCGTGCGCTTTGACTATTTGGCGCGGATGACTTCAGCGATGAAGCGGTTGAGCACGGGCAGCTCGCCGTCGAGGATCTTGAGGCCCTCGGTCTTGATGATCGGCTCGGCAATCATCGCCACCGGCTTGAGCAGGAAGGGCACCTTGAGCGACAGCTCGCCCTCCATCTTGCGCTCCGTCTGGCCATTGCCCAGGTCGCGCAGCTTCAGCACGCCCGTGTTCACCAGCATCTTGGAGATGGTGTGGGACGTGGGCGTGTTGGTGAACGTGAGCTGCTTGGTGCGCTTGTCGTAGGTGGACGTCTCGATGAAGGCGAACCACTCCGGCGACACCTTCTTGGGGCCCACGGAGGAGATGACGGGCTTGGGGCGGTAGCGCACCTTGCGGTGCACGCGGTCACCGTCGACGCGCACCTCCTGGGGCTGCAGCTCCAGCAGCACGCCGTGGTGCTGGAGGAGATACGGAAAGTAGCGCTCGTCCAAGAGCGCGCGCTCCACTTCGTCCACCGTCCCCTGGATGTACTGCGTCTTCTCGAAGTGCATGCCCCATCCACCTTTCCGTCGATGCGTGAGTCGTCTCTCTCGCAGGGGCCCGCGTCTAGCGGAAAGCCTGACGCGGCACCAGGGGCCCGCGATAGGCCGTCTGCTCGAAGTCACAACGGGCCAGCCACTCGGAGGCCGACGCACGGAAGGCGGCCCCGTAGTCCGGCAGCGCGCCCATTTCATGCCGCACGGCGCCGCAGTCGCCCGCCAGGTAGGCGGCCTCGATTCGCAGCCGCGTGGCTTCCCGGCGGATGGCCTCCGGGAGGGTGGTGTCCGAAAGAGCGCGCTGGAGCTGTTCGCCCGCGAGCGCCGGGGCCCCCACCTGATGCAGCCGCCGCCCCAGCAGGTAGTGCAGCCATGGATCCATCGGCGAAGCGAGGAGGGCTCGGTCCAGCAGCAAGAGGCGCAGCTCCTCCTGCGGCGCGCGGAAGTACGCCTCGATGGGGGCGCGGCGCGACGGCGTCTCCAGCGCGGCCAGCTTCACCTGGGCGGTGCGCGTGAGCTCCGGCCCCGGATCCAGCGCGAGCGCGGCCTGGAGGAAGGCGCGCGACCCCTCCACGTCCTCCAGGTGGAGGGCCACGTCGGCGCGGGCCACGGCCACCTCCGCGGCGAGCGCGGGCCGGTCCTTCACCTGGTCCGCGAGCGTGGCCAGCACCTTCGCCGCGTCGGGCCCGCGCTCCAGGGCGTCCAGGGCCACGGCCTGGCCCAGCTGGTAGGACGGCTCCTCCGGCTGGAGCCGGGCGGCGCGCTGGTAGCGCTGGAGCGCGTCCTGCGGGTCGCTGGCGAGCGATTCGCGGGCGGAGTCCGACAGGCGGGCCACCTCGCGGGCGCAGGCGCGGGTGAAGAGGCTGCCGGTGCGGAAGCGGGCGAAGGCGCGCGCGAGCGCGGACGCGTCCAGGGGCAGCGCGTCCAGGGTGCGCTCCCACTCGGTGACGAGCTCGTCCAGGGGCCGGCCGTAGGCTTCGTTGAAGTCCGCGTGCGCATAGACGGCGCGCAGCCGGTCCGCGCCGTAGGTGTCCGCCAGGTAGCGCAGGAACGAACCCGCCACGGTGTACGCGCGCGCCGGGGCGGACTGGTAGAAGCCCTTGGGCCCCATGAGGTCGCGCATGTCCGGGGCCAGTCCCTGGCGGCGCATGCCCGCGGCCCACTGGTGCAGGGTGAGCTCGCCCTGGACGGGGTCGTCCGCGGCCACCGCGAGCCCTTCAATCACGCCCATCAACGGCCACACGCCCAGCCGGGTGGTGACGCGGAAGAAGCCGGAGCCCGCGGGGCCCGCCATCACGTGTGCCAGCTCATGGTGCAGCGTGGAGTGGGGGAAGGGCTTGTCCTGGATGTGCAGCTCCGTGCGCCAGGGCTTGGCGAACTGGGTGCGGCCGGCGCCCACCAGCCGCTGCTTCTCCTCCTCGGAGCGGTAGAGCCACACCCGCACGCGCTCCGTGGGGGCCACGCCCAGGAAGCCCGACGTCTGGGTGAAGCGGAACTCCAGGTCGCGGGCCATGCGGTCCACGTCCTGGCGCGCCTTGCCGCGCGGGTAGTGCAGGACGAAGTGCTCCGTCTCCCGCACGCCGCCCAGCTGCTCGGAGAGGTACGTGTCGCTCATCCGCAGGCCCAGCTGCGGCGCGCGGGACTCCAGCCAGAGGATGCCCAGGACACAGGGGAGCACCAGGCCCAGCAGTCCACCGGGGCGCGCGCCCTTCAGCGTCAGGCGCCCGGTGCTCACGTCCAGGAGCGCCATGGCGAGCCCCGCGAAGACCCCCACCCACAGGAGCGTCTCCAGGCGGAACCAGCCCAGCGCGGCCGTCATCTGGAGGGCCTCGTCGTAGAGCGGGCCGGGCAGGTGGCCCAGGAAGATGTTGAAGGCGAACACCTGGGGCCCGAAGACGATGGGCCACACCGTCACCGCCAGTGAGGCGAGGAGGAGCAGGGCGTACAGGCCCGCCGCGCCCCGGGGCCGGGCCGTCGCGAAGCCCAGGAGCACGCCCGCCGCGGAGGCCACCAGGGCGGAGGGGATGGTGAGCAGGGGGTAGAAGCCCGCCAGTTCGAAGGGGTCGCACGCGGTGCGAAGCCGGGCGAAGAGCAGGGCGCACACGAAGGGGGGGACGAGCACCCCCAGGTTCAGGACGGCGCTGGCGCCCAGGGCGCGGCCCACGGCGGTTCCGGGCAGGGCGGACGCTTCCACCCGGGCGGGCAGGGGGGCGGCGCCCGTGAGGATGCGGCGCTCCTGGGCGGCGGCGGCGATGCCTGTCCCCCCTCCGAGCAGGCCGACGGCGATGGACAGGGCCAGGCCCAGTTCGAAGCCGGGGACCCCGAAAAGGGGGAGGAGGACGAGGGCCGACCCCCCACCGCCGAGCAGCAGCACGGTGGCCAGGACGGCTGGACGGCCCAACAGTGCACGGGCACGGGGGAGGACTTGCCGCATGGCGTCCCCTATACTCCCCGGCCGCATGTCCGAACAGAAGAGCGGATCCGAACTGCGCACCCACGGTCGTGCGCCCATCGAGCTGAAGGTCGACTACAAGAAGCTCAATTCGTTCTTCGCTGACTACACGAAGAACATCAGCAAGGGCGGCACGTTCATCAAGACGAAGAAGCCGCTGCCCATTGGCACGCGCTTCCTCTTCAAGCTGACGGTGCCGCACCGAGAGGCACCTTTCGAACTGCTGGGCGAAGTCGTCTGGTCCAAGGCCGACGCGGAGGAGCCCGGCATGGGCATCCGCTTCATCTACAGCAGCGAGTCCCAGCGCGTGGACTTCGAGACGCTGGTGGAGCGGCTCATGTCGGACAGCCTGGGCTCCGAGCTGACCGAGAAGCTGCTCAACAAGCCCCTTCATCCCCAGCATCCATGAAGATGCGCCTCACGTTCGTCCTGGCGGCGCTGGCCTTCGCGGGCGGCGCGTGTCAGGAAGCGCCGGCCGCGCCTCCGAAGCCCGCCGCGCCCGCTCCGGCGCGTCCCCGGTCCAAGGACGTGTCGGCGGAGGACTACGTGATGCCGACCCTGCCGCGCGCGCACGTGCGGCTGAAGGATGCCTACGGTGGTGTGCACCGCGTGGAGGTGGAGGTGGCCGCCACGGGCGAGTCGCGCACGCGCGGGCTCATGTGGCGCAAGGCGCTGTCGGCCGGGCAGGGCATGCTCTTCATCTTCCCGGATGAAGAGGTGCGCGGCTTCTGGATGCGCAACACGCTCATCCCGTTGGACATGTTGTTCATCACGTCCGAGGGCCGCGTCGTGGGCATCATCGAGAACGCGGAGCCGCGCACGCTGACGAACCGCACGGTGGGCATCCCCAGTCAGTACGTGCTGGAGGTGCCGGGCGGCTGGTGCCAGAAGAACGGCATCGTCCGCGGCGGCACGGCGGAGTTCGAGGGCGTCAGCACCCTTCCCATCATGCCGTGACGCAAAGGGGGCCGGTGATGCGCGTTTGTCGCGCGCCCGGTTTGCCCGTGATGAAGAAGTGACGCGCTGCTCAAGGTAGCGCCACGCTGCCTCCGCAGGATTCGCGCCGCGCGTCGAAGCGCGCGCCACCTTCTGGAGGATGCACTGCATGGCTTCTCGTCTGTTGAGCCGCGCCACTGGCGCGATGCTCCTGCTTGGCACCGCGACGTGGGTGGGTTGCGAGGGAGACTCGGGTCCCGCGGGCGCGGATGGCCCCAAGGGCCAGGACGGAAAGGATGGCGCCCAGGGACCGGCGGGTGAGCCGGGCACTCCGGGCCCTGGCACCCAGGGACAGCCGGGGCCGGGTGCAACGGCTCGCGCGCCGGGCGTGGAGTCCAGCACGCCGCTGTCGTCCGTCATCGCCGTGACGTTCCGGGGAGACCTGGGCACGGGCGCGACCAACGTGGCGGAGTACGTGAAGGCGCGCGTGGAGCAGGTCGTCACGGGGAAGCTGCCCTCGCCGCTGGTGTTCCCGCTGTCATCCGCGTCCACGGACACGGTGCGTTCGGTGCCGGGGCTGTATCCGACCACGGTCATCAAGTGGATGGATCCGCTGGCCTTCGCGAAGGGCGGGGCACGCTTCGGCGCGAACGTGGACTACATCGCCTTCTTAGGCGACGGCTGGTCGCGGGACGGACGCGCGCCGCAGTACCACGGGCAGGCCGCGGCCGGCTGGATGTGGATCAACCACGAGTACATCTCCGGCACGAAGCCGCGCGTGGGCACGGCGCCCATCGGCCAGCACCTGGACTTCGCGCGCTTCCTGCGCAACACGGGCTCGCTCTCCAACACGGTGGCGGACGGCACGCAGTGGCAGGCGGACGCGCTCGTCTCCTACAACCGCGAATGGAAGAAGCAGGTGGGCGGCACCTGGATGCGCGTGGTGCAGGACCCCGCGACGGGCGGCTGGGCGGTGGACCGCAACGCGGCCAACGTGCGCTACGACGCCTCCAGCGCCACCCTGGCGAAGGTGGTGGGTGTGACGCTCTCCGGCGAGGAGCATGACGACTCCGGCCTGGCGCTGGTGGCGGGCGTGGTGCCCGGCACGCACTCCAACTGCTCCGGTGGCCAGACGCCGTGGGGCACGGTCATCGTCGGCGAGGAGAACGTCCAGGGCGTCTATGGCGATCCGGAGGCCGCGCTGTGGACGGGGAAGAACGACTGGATTCCCGCGGCGCCGGGCTTCGCGCCGGGGGCTCCGCTCGCGCCTGATTTCTCCGCGCCGGCGGAGGGCGACATGATCAGCGGGGACCGCGACTCCACACACCTGAAGGATGGCTACGGCTACCTGACGGAGGTGGATCCGGGCCAGCCGGCGGACCTCTGGTACGGCAAGGACGCGGAGAAGCCGGGCGCGGGTCACCGCAAGCTGGGCGTGATGGGCCGCGCGCACTGGGAGAACGCCACCTTCGTGGTGGACGCGGACTGGAAGCTGCTCGCGAACCAGCCCGTGGTCATCTACGGCGGCGATGACCGGCGCGGCGGGCGCATCTTCAAGTTCGTGTCGCAGGGCAGGTACACGCCGGGGATGACGAAGGCGCAGGTGCGCGCGCTGCTGGACGCGGGCACGCTCTACGCGGCGCACTTCGCGGGCCTGGACAACGCGACGGGCGACACGCTGGTGGGCGGGGTTGTGCCCACGGACGCGGTGCCGGGCCACGGCCGGTGGATCCAGCTGGGCATGGACAGCACGGACCTGGCGCCGAACGGTGCGGCCTTCGGCCAGCCAACGCTCCAGGTGGGCGCGGCGCTGCGTGACGCGAACCACAACGCGATGGGCGGCTTCGTCAACGACGACCAGGTGCGCAAGCTCTTGTGGACGGCGGCGAACAAGGTGGGCGTGATGGAGCTCAACCGCCCCGAGGACACGGAGTGGAACCCGAAGGACCCCAGCGGCACGCCGCTGCTCTACGTGGCCTTCACCGAGCACGGTGACCCCACGGCGTTGGATCAACAGGGCCGGGTGGCCACCGCCGAGTTGAAGGACGGCGCGTGGGTGAAGAAGGATCGCGGCGCGCAGGACAACCGCGCGGTGGACAAGGTGGGCTCCCTCTTCGCCATCCGTGAGGCGGATCCGGCGGCGCCCGCGAGCTCGAAGACGTTCGACTTCTTCCGAGTGTGGAAGGGAGAGGCGGTGGCCACCAGCGCGGCGCCTGAGTTCGCGGCAGCCAAGCCGGACAACCTGGTCATCGACCGCGAGGGCGGCGTGTGGTTCGGCACGGACGGCAACTTCGGGGTCAACAAGGTCGCGGACGGCATCTTCTACCTGGACCAGGCGCCCGCGCACCGTGACAGCCCGTACTTCCGCAAGGCGTTCCGAGTGCTCTCCATGCCGAGCGACGCGGAGGCCACGGGCCCGGCGTTCAACGCGGACATGACCAGCCTGTTCGTCAGCGTCCAGCACCCGGGCGAGGACAGCTTCAGCGTCTGGCCGTAGTCGTCGTTCCTTTTGATGGTCCACGAAGACGGAGCCTGACGCATGCGTTCATCCGTGCTCGATGGGGTGCGAGGCCCCGTCTTCATCGTCCTGACGTTGGGGGCCTTCGCCGCGGCGGCGGGCGTGTGGCGTTTGCGCACGCCCGCCGAGGTGGATGCTCCGTTTGATCCGCTCGCGCAGGCCCTGGAGGCGGGGAGCCGGGTGGCCAACCGCGAGGCCCCGGTTCCGTCCATGTGTTACACGAAGACGGCTGGGGTCTCGAACCCGTGCTGGACGTGTCACACGGGCGGCGTTGGCAACAACGTGATGGCGGACGACTCGCTCCAGGCGGAGTACGCCTTCAGCGACGTGGGGCTGACGAACCACTGGACGAACCTCTTCACGGACCGGACGCGCGCGATGGCGTCCATCACCGATGACGAGGTGCTCGAGTACATCCGCGAGGACAACTACACGCCGCTGCGCGCCGCGCTGCTGGGGCGCGCGCGGGGGGCTACAAGGGCTGGGTTCCGGACCTGGACCTGACGCGAGGCTTCGACGCGGAGGGCTTCGCGAGGGACGGAAGTGGCTGGCGGGCCGTGCGCTACAAGCCGTTCCTGGGAACGTTCTGGCCCACCAACGGCAGCACGGACGACGTCTACGTCCGGCTCCCGGAGTCCTTTCGGGAGGACACGCACGGGCAGCCGTCGCGCGAGGTGTATCGCTTCAACCTTGCGGTGTTGGAGGCGGCGATGACGGTGGACCCGGACCTCCTGGCCGTGAAGGGCGCGAGCCGCCGCGTGGAGCCGGTGGACGAGCGCGTGGGGAACATGGACCTGGATGGTGACGCCGTCCTGTCCCCGCGCGTGGAGCGAGTGCGCGGTTTGCCGGCGCGTTACGCGGGGAGCGCGGCGGATGTGAAGGTGCGGCGGTACACGTATCCGAAGGGCACGGAGTTCCTGCACACCGTGCGCTACGTGGACCCGGACGCGCCCGCGCTGTTGTCCACGCGGATGAAGGAGCTGCGCTATTCGCGCAAGGACGAGGAACCGGCGGACGACCGCGTGCGGAACTTCTACGCGGAGGAGCAGGAGAAGAAGGTGCGCGGCCGGCTGCCCGCGTTTCCAGGCACGCCGGAGCTGGGACTGATCAACGAATTCGGCTGGCGCCTGCAGGGCTTCATCGAGGACGCGAAGGGACGGCTGCGCCTCCAGACCCTGGAGGAGCACGTCTACTGCATGGGCTGCCACACGAACCTGGGCGTGACGGTGGACCAGACCTTCGCGTTCCCCCGCAAGGTGCCGGGGCGAGACGGCTGGCGGACCCAGGACCTGCGAGGCCTGCCGGACGTGCCGCAGGCAGGGCACACCGCGCCAGAAACCGCGACGTACTTCGAGCGCGTGCAGGGCGGCGATGAGTTCCGTGCGAACGAAGAGTTGCTCGCGCGCTTCTTCCCGAACGGAGTGCTGGACCTGCCAGCGGTCAGGCGCGCGGCACTGGGAGGAGACCGCGACCTCGCGTGGTTGGTGACGCCGTCACGGGAGAGGGCGCTTCAACTCGACAAGGCCTACCAGGCGCTGGTGCGGGAGCAGGCATTCGCGCTGGGGCGGGACACGCTGCTCGCACCGCCCGCGAACGTGCACAGCGCCGTGGAGAACGGTTCCACCGAATTGGAGGCCACGGGTCGCCTCTACACCGACGGCCGGTTGCACCTCACCTGGGAGTAGGACGCGCTGCACGCGAAGCGGTCTGTCGCACAGCGTCGGGACCGGCCAACGATTCGCCGCACCGCGTCCAGGAGCGACGATCACCCACCCAAGCAATCCAGAGTGCCCGCCGGACGCCGGACGCGGAAAAACCTGTCGGACAGGAGGGTTGCGCGGAATAAGCAATCCGCTGGGTCCCGTAGAAGAGAGATGACTTCAGAAGAAGGAGCCTCCTGCGCCTCTGCCGAGCAGGGGGGCAGGCGCCGCGTCGCAAAGGACCCGACTCCGCGCTTCAAG